>CAZXUD010000001.1:0-9136 GCA_964643805.1 uncultured Candidatus Peribacteria bacterium
ATTGGTAGACGCGCACGCTTGAGGGGCGTGTAGGAGCAATCCTGTGGAAGTTCGACTCTTCTCCTGGGCACCATCAACACTACGAAGCTTTCTTCTTTTCCTGAGAACTTTCAACAGTACTCACAATTTGTAAATTCAGTTGTGACTGCAATCGAGAAATCTCTTCTTTTGCGGCTTGTAATTCACGCTCAAGACGACGATTTTCACCATTCCGGAGTAAAAATTCTTTCAGTTTAGGATCCTCCAAGTTATCTCTAAAAATCTTTTTGTCTTCTTTTAAACGAGCATCAGCTCGCGCAACCATCAAGCGAAAGGCGTTAATGCCTAATTCTTCGAGAGTTTTTGCTTCCTCCGTATCTGGCGATAAGGCCTCATGAAGGCCTGGCATAAAAGGAGCTGAACCATAACTCACGGAAGACCCGAAGACGGGAGGTAGCTTTTCACGAGAATTTTGTAATTCTTTCTTCATTGAGTCGGGATCTTTTTTATATTGAGCACGATCTTCATCGGACCAATCATCATACTCCATGACAAATTCAGGATCATCAAACGAAATAAATGAATTTAAGTGCGGATCATTCGCAATCGCCTTTTGAACTTTTGATGCAAATTCATCTAACAGCTCTTTTTCAACATCCATCTCCTCAGAGCGGATTATTACAATGAATTCATCACCAGCGACGGTAAATGCCTCACTACGAAGGCCTCTTTCTTTAAGCCACTGTTTGAGTTCGGGAGATAATTTACAGAGGAATTCAGCCAACCCTTCTAGATATTTTCCAGCATGAGAATGGCTTGTACAATCGACAATTGTTTTAGTGCCATCCACATCAAAGAACACGCACCCCATACGCTTTAAACTCTTTAAGCTCTCGGGGTTTTCACTTGCAGCAACCCTCACAAGATCTTGAGCGACAATGATCTGTTGCGTATCAAAGTGGGCAATAAAGTGATGATCATTCGAAAGGGCAGCATCACGACCAACGTCCTTGTGAGCCTGTAGAACTTGCGGATACAAAAACATTTCTACCGCATCTTGGTCTTCTTTGGAGAGTTGATCCGGTGCTACTTTTTTTCCTGTTTCAGCAGCAATAATTGCTTTAAATTTTCTCAGCACAATCGAGCTCGTATATTCCGGTAATCTCTTACGAAGAACTTCACTTCTATGAGGAGCACCTTTCGGAAATTCTTTTCGATGCAGTGCCTTCAATATTTCGTGAGTTTCTTGAAGAGTTGGTTCTCGCCGTTGCTCTGGTACGTTTTTCATCATTATAAATATGACATTATTATTTACTTATGTCAAATAGATGGTTTCGCAAAGATTACAGGAACTTCAAAAAAAATTCATCCCTAAAAAAATATAAAAATTAGATTAAAGATTGCTTAAAAAATTATTTTTTGTGACAACTAAAATTCAAAATTTTTCACGCTCCAAAACCTCTCTTGCCAATACCCCTCCCCTGTTTTCTTATCCCTTGATAGGAACCCCGACCATCACTAAGCTCCCCTCCAATGTCCAAGTTGCACTTCTTCTTGATCCCGCTTTTTGCGCTGGTTTTACTCACAATGTAGCAATCCTTAAGGGATAGCCAGCCTGAGCGAGAACACCATTAATCTCCCCCTCCCAGCCTTTCCGCTGAGGATGTTGATTTCGTGTGTAAAACAACGGATAGTGAGTTTATGACAACTGCTATTGCAGCCATAACGGCTCTAACAGTGGCATTAGCTCCCACCGCTTTGCGGTCCCATGGCGCCGCCAATGAACAAGCTTTGCGTGACCGTTGTATTCAATCACTCGGGTTTACAACTAAGGAAGCGGCGATGCCGTTGTACCAGTACCGCATTCAACGCTGCATGGAAATGAACCTACGGCTTGATGGCGAGGAGGACCACCTTCAACGTTTGTACACACGCCACTCAACACTCTTGAGTAAGGTGAAGGCGGGCAGTGGGTCTCTGTTAAATGTAAATCGCTATGCGCGCACTGGGCTTACCCCAAACCCAGCACAAGCAGGCCGCCAAGGTACGCCCTCTGTGCGACAACTTCGCCGCCATCTGCAGAAGAAGAGGAACTTAAATCCTGAAACGGAGAAAGAAAAACGCAGTGAGTTACGGCAGCTTCGTGCTACAAAAGCACGTGACGCGTGCCGTTATATAATTGCAGGCTTCTATAATAATTGTGTGAATAAAGAACTAACCAAATTAGGAAAAATGAGCCGAGAAGAAATTGAGAAGCTAGAACCCTAATTTTTCCTTACACCAAACCCGAACCCCAGTGAGGGGCTCGGGAATGGATTTGAAGACGTGACTAGTAGATGGAGATAACTGCTTCTATTGGTGAACCAAGAGTGGTTCCAGTTGGGTCATAAATTCGCAGACGCAAGGTTTCTTCATCTTCCGTCAGCGTATCTGTTTTTGCGCTTATGCGAACCTTCTTGCCTGTTTCGCCAGAACGGAAGGTCAGTGTTCCATTGGTAGCGGTATAGTCGGTAGCTGCTTTGGCTGTACCATCAACGGTTTCAAACTTCACCGTGACCGTACCGTTAGCACCTCCCACACGGGAGATGGTGACATCTAAATTCTCACCTTCGACCATGTCGAATTCGTCATCGGCAATTTTGAGTGTACCGGTGCCAGAGGAAAGAATTTCATCATCCAAGATACTGAGTGAAACAGAACTTGTACCAAGGACTGCTCCACCGGTAGGAGTACTGAGCGTTAGGTTGACCGTGCGACTACCGTCGATGTCGGTATTGTTGGCAACGGCCACCGTGAAGGACTTCTCGCTTTCGCCTTCTGCAAAGGAAAGCGTTCCATTGGCAGACGTGTAGTGGCTGCTGTTAGCAGTGCCGTTAGAGGTTGCGTAGTTCACGGTAGTAGCTCCTTTCGTACCACCCGTGCGTGCGACGTAGATGGTCACCGAGCCTGCGCTTTCGGAAATACCGAAGGACGAAGCGCTGAAACCGAACACACCATTTTCAGAAGTAGCCCCGGAACTACCACTGGACGACGACGAACCGGAAGAGGAATCGTTATCATTAATAGTGATGGTGATGGTATCAGGAGAACCAATTTCTGAATTCCCCGTTGGGTTGCTGAGTTTAATGGTGAAATTTTCGGCACCTTCTCCCGCACTGTCATTCTTGAGAGTGACGGAAATAGTCTTGGTGGATTCACCATCTGCAAACGAGAGTGTTCCAGAATTACCCGTGAAGTCTTCACCAGCCTTTGCTGTACCGTCTGCGGTAGCAAAGTTCACTTTGACGGCACCTTCGTCACCTTCTGTGCGTAGAACACTGAGGGTGGCCGTGGACGAGGCCTCACTAATGCTGAAGGCACTAACCGCAAAACGGAAAGCACCATGATCATTTAAGACACCATCGTCACTGCTAGAAGAGGACGAGGATGAAGTAGACGAGGAAGACGTGCTGCTGCGGCTACTGCTGCTTGTGGTGTGGCTGGAGCCACCACCATTCATGTTATCCATAAACCGCTGCATCATGAGGGCTACTTGGCCACGGGTGACAGGGTCCTCCGGCTTAAAGGTACCATCATCGTAACCAGTGATAATGCCTTCCTCGTACATTTCGCCAACCGCATCATCGTAGTAAGCGCCAAATGGCACGTCTGGGAAGATGGCGGAGCCCTTAAGAGCGGCCCCAACCGTCATACCGGCAATACCAACCGTTCCACCAAGGACAAAAGCGGTCGCAGTAATTGCACTGAGAACTTTTGTAGAAATACGCATTCAAAAAAGGGGGAATATGCAAGGAGCATTGTACTACTAAATTCAAAAAGAAAAGCCGCAATCCCGAAGGATTGCGGCTAAACGAGTCAGAGTGGTTGGATTTGAACCAACGATAACCTTCGAGCAGTTCCACAGTAATTTTGACTAACAGTCCTCCTAGCAGATAGATATACAAAATTACTGTTTCACACATTCGACGCTCTACCAACTGAGCTATCACTCTGAACTGTACGCACTGCTGGCTCCCGAGAGAGCCAACAGACGGACAGATCGACAATGCTGTAAAAGAACGGCGGTGCTAAAAAGCACCTTCCAGTTGAGGTGGGAAGGCAGAGTTTGTAAGTCTAGAACATCAGCGCCTCCCTACCTTGTGGGCGGGCATGGCGGGCACATGTTCGAGACGACAAAAGTCATTGACCGTACGTTACGACGCACATGAGAGAGTGTCAATATTCTTGTTAGATCATCTTCTTAAACTCTTCTTCCTCAATCATCTTTATATTGAGCTTCTTTGCATCGTCGTATTTGCTGCCCGCATCGTCGCCGAATAAGAGATAATCCGTTTTCTTGCTGACCGAGGAACTGACTTTTCCGCCGCGCTCCTTGATCATCTTTTTGGCTTCCTCTCGGGCTAAAGTCGGTAATGTGCCGGTCAGCACAAATACCTTGCCGGCAAAAATTTGTTTGGCGTGTGTCCCCTTCTCTTGTAGGGCAATCACGCCGCCATTTTCAAATTTATGAAGGAGGGATCGATTGTCTTCATCATGAATCCATTCCATTACCGCATGAGCAACCACCGGACCGATACCGTCAATACTCGCTAAAGAATCTTCTTTAAGATGCTTCAACGTTTTTTCGATGTCGCCGATAGTAATGCCTTCGAGAGTGATTTTCTCTGTCTCGCTTCCAAAAAGGGACGACTGCACCTTCGTCGCTTTCTTTTCTTCGACCGTCAGTTTTCGCTTTGGCCACTCAATCCGCCTCGCTAAAATTTCGGCGGTTTCGCGACCAATGTGGCGGATACCTAAGCCAAAGAGGAAGCGATCGAGCGCAATGTGGCGCGCTTTCTCGATGGATGTAAGCAGGTTTTCAGTCTTCTTCTCTTTAAAGAGCGGCAGCTTCAATAAATCCTCTGCTTGCAAGTAAAACACATCGGCGGGATCGGAGACGAGACCACTATCTAAGAATACATCGACCGTTTCCCAGCCAAGTCCTTCAATATTAAAGGCATAGCGCGATGCCATGTGCACAATGCGTTCGCGGAGCACCTCCTTTATTTTCATATTTGCCACGCGGTGCACCACTTCACCTTCGGTGCGGATAATGGGGATGTCTGTCCCAGGGAGATGTGCTGGGAAATGGAACGGCCTCGCACCTTTTGGGCGTAAGTTCAAAAGGACCTCAACGACTTCTGGGATGATGTCCCCTGCTTTCTGAATAATGACCGTATCGCCAATGCGCACGTCGAGCCGTTCAATTTCATCAGCATTGTGGAGGGTGGCGCGCGTCACTGTTGTTCCCGCCACCTGCGTTGGCGAAAGATGCGCCACGGGTGTTACGGCGCCAGTGCGTCCAATTTGTAATTGGATATCCAGAATTTGCGCCGTCTTCTGCTCAGCCGGAAATTTATAGGCACGTGCCCAGCGTGGCGCTTTGGCAGTAGACCCCAGGTCATGTTGCTGACGACGATCATTAATTTTGATGACAATACCATCAATGTCATACGGTAATTTCTCTCGACCCTTCTGAAATTTTTTGTACGCAGCTTCCACTTCTTTCAAATTTTTACATACCACCAAATCGCGATTGATTGGCAACCCGTGATCATCTAAAAATTCCATCAGCTGCTTCTGCGTCTTAAATTTAAAGGCATCTGCTGCCGTGGGATCCACTCCATAGCAGTACATGCGCAGGTCGCGACCAGCCGCCATTTGGGGATCTAACTGACGAACGGAGCCGGCCGCCGCATTGCGCGGATTGGCGAATTGGTCGTCTTCTGGCTGGTTCTTATTTATTTTCTGTAAGCCTGCTTTGGTTAAATACACCTCGCCAGAAATCTCGATAAACTTAGGATATTCCTTCGCATCTACTTTAAATGTGAGCGGAATAGTTTCGATGGTACGCACAGTGTGCGTGACATCTTCCCCTTGAATTCCATTACCACGCGTGACGGCACGCATCAGTTTGTAACTACCTTTGCCTTCATGCTGATAGACCAAGGAAATATTGAGGCCATCAATTTTCAATTCCACTTCGTACTCAAAGTGGATCGTTTCTTTGCCGAGTGATCGCTTCATTTGATCTTCCCAATCTTCCAGTTCTGCAAATGCGAATGCATCACTGAGTGATTCTTTGGGGTACATGTGTCGCACCTTCGGTAACCGTCCATCGAGGGGGGCGCCCACACGTTGAGTGGGTGAATCTGGAGTGACGAGGTCCGGATATTCGGCTTCCAGCTCAATAAGTTCTCGTTTTAAGGAATCCCGAACGTCTTCGGAGACTTCGGTTTTATTTTCAATAAAATACGCACGATTCAGTCGCCAAATTTCTTGTTTCAATTTTTCCACCCGTGCTGTGGCCTGCTTCTTATCCATACAGTTATTTTAACATCAGCTGCGCTTCTGATGGTTAAATTTCCTTCGCAGAGTACCGAAAAAGTACATTTCGAGTATCGGTCAATTGCAATGTGAGCGGTATGGAAAGACCATTCGCGCAATGGCTTCTATTCACGACCTTCAAGAACAGATCGAACAGATCGACCGGCAGGTCCTCAAACTCCTTCAGGAGCGCAATACGCTCTACAATTCTTTAGAGGGGATGGACGGTATTAACGATGCCGAGGTTCTTGGTTTCTGGATGGAGGAAGCCGCTGAACGAGGCTTGAATGACGAGGTAGTCGAAAAGCTCTGCAAACTGGTATTAACGCTAGGAAAGAAGCACGAGGAGGAATAAGGCTAATTGCTCCAAAAGGCGTTTTCTGCTACAATATAAGGAAATGCCAACATTCAAATTAGATGATCTGTTTGTGAAGGCCCAGGAGTTGGGCGCCTCTGATGTGCACGTTGCTCAGGGGGTGCCAGTCCTCTTTCGTGTGAATGGCGAATTGACTCCTGTTAGTAAAGATCCTGTCTCCAGTGAGTCTGCCTTACAGATGGTAAAAACAGTTCTTGGGGAAAAGCGCTACAAAGCATTTACGGAATCACGAGAAGAAGATGTGTCGTACAAAGTGAATGACACGCTCCGTCTGCGCGTGAACTGTCACTATGAACGCGGTGAACCAGGCTTGGTGGCTCGTATTATTCCCCAAGCCATTCCTTCACTTGCTGACATTGGCATCACCGGACCGATTGCTGAACTCTGTGACATTCAGGAAGGCTTGATTCTCTTCACTGGTCCAACGGGTTCAGGAAAATCAACGTCGATGGCCGCAATGATTAATGAGATTTTGCACCGCCGAGCAACGAACGTTATAACCCTAGAAGACCCAGTTGAATTCGTATTTCCACGCGATACCCAAGGCGTCGTGCGTCAGCGCCAATACAACGAAGACTTCCTCAGTTTTGCAGAAGCCCTCAAACGCGTGCTACGCCAAGACCCAGATGTGATCATGGTTGGTGAAATGCGCGATCTTGAAACGATTGCAGCTGCGCTTACATTGGCAGAAACGGGTCACCTTGTATTCGCTACATTGCACACACCAAACACAATGCAAACGATTGATCGTATTGTGGATGTGTTCCCACCACACCAACAGAGTCAAATTCGCAGCCAGCTTTCACTGTCACTCCGCGCCATTATTGCGCAACGCTTAGTGAAGAAGAGCGGGGGCGGACAAGCGGCTGTGCGCGAAGTGCTGATGAACACACCAGCCGTCGGCAATATTATTCGCGAAAGCCGTACACCAGAACTTGCCACCGTTCTTCAGACCGGTACGAAAGATGGTTCCGTTTCTTTTGAAGCCGAAGCAAAACGTCTCGCCAAAGAAGGCGTGATAGATGACAAAACCGTCGACGAAATCATGACGTTAGTGCATCGTCAGAAAAAGTAAGAAATGACCCTCTTTTTGGGTATTTTGAACTTTTAGCAGAATTGGTCGTATCCGCCAATTTTCAATAGTTCCTCAACCCAGGAGAACCATATTTTTAGCTGTATGAAGCCAAAATAGGAGGGTCTTGGTTGCAGGATTTGTCAAAAAACTTGATGTTATGAATTTATTACAAATTGAAATTATTAAATAGTATTTACATTTCGTCAAATATTGCTAGTATGAGCCCTTTTATGACGTATATTCCTGCCAGTGTGGAGGCTCACTTATTGGGTGCCGGTTTCTCTAAAACCGAGCTCCTGGTGCTCCGTCATTTGAGCAATGGTGAAACATATACACTCCGTCAGCTCGCAGCAAAGTCTGGCAAAAGCACTGGCGTGCTTGACCAAGCCACTCGCAAATTAATTGAGAAAGGGATCATCGAAAAAGATATGGTGAACGATAAACCGAAATACGTTTTAGTTTCCATCGAAGCGATTTCTGAATGGATTGCCAGTCACACCAATCAAACTGTTCATCAACTAAAGAGGCAAGAGCAGGACATTACTGCTTTCTTACAGACGTTGAAAGAGACCTACCGCCGTCCACAGTTAGAGTATTACGAAGGCGAAGAAGGTATGCTGCAGGCGTTTAAACGCATTGCAGAATCTGATGCCACTGAGCATCTAGTTTTGGCTTCTATAAGGGCTAAAGAGGAAATTCACTATTTGCATCCGTTCTTCGAAGATTACAGTCGCGAACGTCGTCGTCGCGGCATTGAGCTGAAAGTGATCACGCACGATTCTATTTTTGGACGTCGTTTCCGTGATCATGATTATTTAGCATTCAGAAAAACTGTTCTTATTCCCCCATCGCTGAGTCCCTGTCACTGCGATCAAATTATCGCTGGTGACACACTCGCCTGTTTCCGACCAGAAGAACAGTCAGCCTGTCTGTTGAAATTTTCATTGCTGGCCGAAGGCGAACGTCGCCGCTTCGATGCGCTGTGGGCGCAGTACGAACGGCTCGAGCGCTTGAGTGCACACGATATTGATCTGCTGCCATTGTCCTTGTTAGAAGGATTACCAGTCTTGGCGTAACCGCTGTTTCTCTGCATTTAAACATAGCATTGAAGCAAAACGCGAAATGTGATAAAATACTATGAATGACACAAACAAATCCCACCGAAGGGAAGGAGCCTGTTGTGGAGGTAAAACGCTCCATTGGAATGCGCACCTTGCATAGCATGTTGCACTCACTGCCTATTTTGGCGGTGCTGGTGACATCGGTGTTATTGGCTACGGGAATTACCGTGGTTGTGTACCGTTACACAGCTGATCTTTTATCGGAACGTCTTCAAGATA
>CAZXUD010000001.1:9146-42721 GCA_964643805.1 uncultured Candidatus Peribacteria bacterium
TTGATGGCCGTCGCGACGACCGCGGCCCTTCAATTCGAAGCAGATGAATTAACGAAATTTGAAAGTCCCGAAGCAATGGAAACAGAATCGTACGCGAGTGTGGTAGAAAGACTTGGTGACTTGCGCGCTTCGAATGAGGACATTAAGTACGCGTACTTAATGCGCCGCACGATGGATCCGAATACTGTGGAATTTATTGCCGATGCCGACTCGCTCGCCAGCCCAGAGGAAGTGGATGAAGACGGTGATGGCGTTCTCCAAGACTATGAAATTCCACCAGCTCTGGGGGACCCGTACGACGTCACTGAGTACCCTGTGCTGCGTGATGAAGCGTTCTACCACCCAGCCGTGGACCGTGAGCTACAACCTGACCAATGGGGCCTGTTGATGGCTGCTTATTCGCCTATTAAGAACGACAACGGTGACACTGTGGCGATTATCGGCTTAGATGTGATTGTGGACGACTTCTTAGAGCGCACACGGGCAACCCTGTTGCCGTTCCTGCTCTTCATCGTCTTCTTGATCACACTCTTGACCCTCGTGTCGTTGATCTTGGTGCGTGTGAACGAAGGCCGTGTGGAAGCCATGCGCGAACTGGATCGTCAGAAGGACGAACTGTTGAGCATCGTCAGTCACCAGCTAGCGACACCAGTCACGTCGATTAAATGGTCGCTGGAAATGATGCGCGACGGTGACATTGGTGAATTCACGCCTCAACAGATTGAACAGATTGGAACCTTGCAGCGCACGACTGCAAACCTTACGGACTTAGTGTCGATGATCTTGGATGTGTCGCGCTTGCAGTTAGGTCGTATGCAAGTGAGCCGTGCACCGCTGAACGTTGAACAGTTCTTCAGTGACATCATTGATGAAATGCAACCAAAGGTGAAAGAGAAAGGCGTGCACTTCAACGTGAAACGTCCTAAGGAACCGCTGCCACAAGCCATGCTTGATGCACGCTTGTGCCGTATGACACTGGAAAACTTGTTGAGCAATGCTATTAAGTACACACCAAAAGATGGCGATGTAAACTTCACCATTGAGTACGACGAGAAGAAGAAAATTCTCACGTACGTCATTCAAGATACTGGTGTCGGTATTCCGAAAAAGGACCAAGATAAGTTATTCACCAAGCTCTTCCGCGCCAGTAACGTGCGCAACAAGATTGACGGGAACGGCTTCGGTCTATTCGTTGCAAAAGGCGCGTTAGAAGCTCAAGGCGGTACGCTCGATTTTGAAAGCGAAGAAGACCACGGCACCATGTTTAAAGCTACGTTGCCGATTACGTTTGCTGAAGAGAAAAAGGCTTAAGTAATCAGGACGATTCCTACAACCATACCGACGACGAGCGCAAATTTGGTAGGGAGCTGTTTTGCGGTGCGTTTGTCGTACATTACCGGTATTAAGGCGCCAGCTATCAACGAGAGGAGAAACGCATGCGCTGGAATAGTTGATTCGACCGCTGACACAAACGAAGGAATTCCCAGGGAGACAGCGCGTTGCGAGAATGCCAATGCCACAAGGTTGATCAATTCGATACCAAAGAAGAGGTACCGCGCTTTGAAGAGCTTAGTGCCTCCTTTCATAACAAAACGGAAACAGGCTGGCACTGCCAGTGGTGATAAGCCCGCAATGATTAAGCCAATCGTAATTACCATGAAGCCGAACAGATACGGCATGTTGTTGAACACAATCGCTTCTAATAGGAACATGATCGCCTGAAGTGCCGAAGCGGCACCCATGAGCAAAATAGTTCGCATGCGCCCATCTACATTTTCGTCGATAAGACAGAAGCCAACCGATGAACCAATGATGACGGCAATGCCAACGTAGTGGTACCACGCCAGAACCTCACGAAAGAAAATATAGCTGAGAACTAAGACGAAGAGCGGGACAAGGTTCCAGTACGCTGCCACAATGCCAGATTCACTGTGGGAGAGCGCCTGGAAGTACAAGAACTGACTGGCCTGAATGAGGATACCGGCAAGCAGGGCGATGCCGACAATAGGTAACGGAGGCAGTGGCCACTGTGCCCACCACCAATAGAAAAGGAGCGGAATAAGCGCCACAAACGAGGACATGGCACTGGTAATGCCACCTATCCAGGGTCGATCGAAAATGTCATCGACACAGTACGAGTCGAGCACGTGCACCGCTGCAAAAAACATGGCGGCCAGCAACGAATACAGTACCCACATGCTGCAAGTCTACGGATGCAGGGTGACCACTGGCAATGAGTCTTTAGGCGGAGCGCTTACTGTTCCCCAAAACGGCGTACCCTAACTGTACAAAGAAACAGATAACCAAGCCGTTAAAGAGATTCTGAATAAAACCCCCTAGGTAAATGTAGACCCAGTCCACACTTTCTCCCAAAGGCTCCAAGAGACTGGCAAGCACACCCAGGATGAACCCGATGCCAAACGAGATGAGCCAGATGCAGAGCATGAGGAGCAGATAGTTTCCGACGATCTTTCCCCAGTGTCCTTCGGTCTCTTTCAAGCTGGCTTGAACGCTGGCGCGAGGCGAGAGCTTTCGTTTTACAAGAATGATTGGGGCAAATGCCAACCGAGGTCCGCGGACAAATAACAAGATAACCGAAGCCGCTGCAACAATGAGCCCGACCAAACGAAGTAAAGGATTATCGATGGCGGCCAAAAGTCCGCCGACAATCAGTAACCATCCGTAGGAATAAATAAGAATCCAAAAGTATGTGACGATAAATGGCACGAATAATTGGCTGGTCCGCTTTAAGAGAAAGCCGACATCGTCTTTTTCTTCTAGCGCAGCCACCATCATGTACAAAGCGCCGACGAAAGCGAGCAAGATTGCAACCGGCAACACACCAAGTGCTGCACCACCTAAATCTGCTAGCGTTGCGCCCGCTGGAATTTGTTTCTCTGCCCACTTGGCTGGCAAGTTAACAACTGCTGCCAACAGGAGTGCAGGCACCAAGAAGGTTGTGAAATGTGTTTGGAACACATCGGTGCTGCGCTTGAGGATTTTTGAGAAGGGATCGACCATAAGAAGGCGGGAGATTGTTGAGTACTGTACCCGCATTCTGAAGAGTTTGACAACCTCAGGATCGCACCCACATACCATTACCCACGTTTCTTGCCCCTCCGGCAAGTTCCATCATTGTAAGGGCAGCATTGAGGTCCCCAGCCTTCAAACCCGAGCGTTCGACTAAATCGGTAACAGATTGGGGCATGCTTGTGAGTGCTTTGTACACGGTGGATTCCTTTTCATCGACGGGTGCATAGGCACTGCTTGAGGCAACAGGCGCACCAATGTTGAAGACCTTGAGTACATCAGCCGCACTGGTGACCAGTTGCGCGTGTCCTTGCGCAAGCAAGCGGTGACACCCGGCATAGTGTTCGTCGAACACTTGGCCCGGCACCGCAAACACTTCGCGTCCATAATCGAGCGCGAGATCAGCGGTGATGAGCGCGCCACTCCCCTCGCCTGCTTCTATCACCACTGTTCCGAGTGATAGACCGGCGATGATGCGGTTACGCGCAGGGAAGGTGTAGATGTCGGGCACGGTATCGAGCGGGTACTCACTGAGAAGTAAGCCGCCTTTCGCGACAATCTCTTCGGCGAGGCGCGCATTGCCGACCGGATGAATGGAACCTAACCCATGACCGAGCACCGCGACCGTCTTTCCACCCGTCGCCAGTGTTGATCGCGCGCACTCCGCATCGATGCCTGCCGCTAATCCGCTGACAGTCACAATACCTGCGCGCACAAGGTCGCCCGCCATCGCTTCGGTCACGCGCTTACCGTAACTACTCATCTCGCGCGTACCCACGAGTGCGATGCAGGGCTGGTCGAGAATTTCCAGATCACCCTTCGCATATAAAAAGACTGGTGCATCGGGAATTTCACGGAGACGTTTTGGGTACGCATCCTCTTCAATAGTGATGAGTTGCAACTCTCGCTTCTCTAAAACTTTTTCGTACGCAGCTACATCAAACTCCTCGTACCGATTGAGTGTTTTCATCACGGTGTCATCGCGACACCCCAGTCCTTTGAGGACTGGCTCACTGAGTGCCGCTAAAGCGGCATCCAGGTTGCCGTAGGCCTCTACAAGCGCCTTATAGCGCTTGCTCGTAAGCACATTGAGCCAAGACCAGATGAGAGCGGTGTCGCGTTGCATGAGCCCGTATTGTAGCAATGACTTCTAATAAGGCGTCTGAATCGGGCCCTGTGGAGTGGGTGTTCCCTCGAGTTCTGGAACGGGACTTTTGGCTTGGAAAAGACTTCCGCCTACCCTCGAGGATTCCTATACTGGCGCAGCCCTTAAGAAACCAAGCCACCCTAGCTCAGCTGGTAGAGCATCGGTATCGTAAACCGAGGGTCACCGGTTCGAATCCGGTGGGTGGCTCCATTTGAGGTGCCCTAAATTTGAGGATTAAGCCTATTTCTAGAGCTCAATTGAGCATTGAAGAAAAACCCGAAAACTGCTATACTATTTAGATTTCTGGACTCCAGAAACACAAACACCCAAACCAACCCATGACTCTCGACGCTTGCATTGCTCACGCTATCCACAGTGACCTCGACATTCTCGAGGCCCTGCCGGAAGTACACGACTTGGCTGTCGAAGAGTTAGAGGTGTATGTAGAACGCTACGTTCACACGATTCACAAATCGATCTACCAGGCGATTCAGAACCAGGGCGAGGCATTCTTGCGTTGCAAAGACTCCGCTGGCCTTTGCGCCACCTTGCTTCAAGCAGGTGTCGGCATTCCAGCTCATATGTTGCTACGGATGTGTCAGACCATTGTGCAGCTCTCTGAATTAGATGCGCGTTTCATTCTGGATACAGATGAAGGCGCTAGCTTGTACTACGTCAAAGTAGACATCGCTGCGTAAGCAAAGTGATAGACGATAGGATGCAAACTTAACGTTTGCTGAATTGAGGTGCGCGGCGAGCACGGCGTAGACCTGGCTTTTTGCGTTCTTTAATACGCGCATCACGGCGGAGGAAGCCCTCACGCTTTAGGGATGGGCGCAATTCTGGGTCTAAGAGCAATAGGGCACGGCTGATGCCTAAGCGAATAGCATCGCTTTGGGCAGACTTACCGCCGCCTTCCACAATTGCCTCAATATCGAAGGTGGATTTGTTGTTCGTAAGGACGAGTGGAGCAAGAGCGTTCTCAATTTGGATAGGCGTGAAGTACTCCTTTGCCTTCGCACCATTGACCGAGAGATCACCTTTACCGGCATCTAACAAACGGACGCGGGCGATAGCGGACTTACGCTTACCTGCGCTGTAGAAGTACTGCCGATTAGAAGTGGCTGCGGTCATTATTTAGCGAGAGAAAGAGGTTTAGGCTGTTGAGCTTCGTGGTTGTGCTCTGCACCGGTGTATAGGTGGAGACGCTTAAGCATTTGGGCGCGGAGGCGATTCTTTGGCAACATGCCCTTCACCGCCAACTCTACAACGCGTTCTGGCTTCTTCGCGAAGAGTGTGCTCATGCGTTGGAACTTCATGTGACCGAAGTACTTGGTGTGCGTAATGAATTCTTTCTGGAGCATTTTGCGAGCACCAATGCTGAGCTTGCTGACGTTGATAACAACGATCTGGTCGCCACAGAGTTGGTGAGGTGAGAACGTTACCTTGTGCTTGCCACGCAAAACGTGAGCAACCTTGGTTGCCACGTTACCAACTGTTTGGCCGTCGGCATCAATAATGAACCACTCTGGAGCCTGTGTAGGAATCGTGGTGGTCTTCATGATGCTTTCTTGGCAGTGGCTTTCTTTTTAGGAGCTTTCGTTACATCCTTCTTTTCAGCCTTTGGGGCTGGCTTGCTGGCGGTTGGATCGTAATCAACCAACGTGAAGTCGACCAAGTGAGCGTTATCACCTAAGCGAGCACCGGCTGGCTTAATACGAGTGAAGCCCGAGGTGCGGTCTGCAAAGCGTGTGACAAACACTTCCATAATCTTGCGGCTCGCGTTTTTATCCGTCACGAAACGATTGATCGTGCGGATAGCAACGTGTGGTGGGTTCTTCTTAGCAACGGTAATCATACGGTCCACCAATGGAGCGACAGCCTTGGCACGCGACTTTGTAGTCCGTACTGCCTCGTAGAGGAGTATGGACGTTAGCAGATTGCGCTTGATCATTCTGGCGTGGCCAGGTTTCTGCTTAAGCCGGTGGCGGGCGTCGCGGTGGCGCATGGTTACAAGGGCTTGATTCTAGGGAAAAACGGCCTCTGGCCGCAAAGGAAAGGTCGAGAAAATGGCTAATCCATCATCATATCCTCATTCTCGTTGGCGAGGGCTAGGCCACGCTCACCGAGGGTCTGCTTCACTTCGTCCAACGCCTTCGCACCGAACCCACGGAAGTTGCTCAAGGCAGACTCCGTGCACTTGGTGAGTTGCTCAATACTACCCACACCAGCGTTGATGAGGGCGTTGAGCGTGCGTGGCGAGAAGTTGAGGATTTCGATTGGCGTGTAGCTCTCTTTGATAGGCGTCTCTTCAGACATGCCACGCATGTGTGCACCTGCACGAGTGAAGTCGGCGATGAAGTCGCCTTCCACTACCTTCTCTGCACTTGCGAAGTAATCGAAGTAACTCTTCAAAAGTTGAGCGGCAAATTGGAGGGCCTCTTCAGCCTTCAAGGAACCGTTCGTCTTTACATCTAAGACCAACTTTTCAAGGTTAGTCAGCTGACCAACACGAGCGGACTCAACATTGAAGCGCACGCGGTCAACCGGACCGAAGGCGGAGTCGATGTAGATGAGACCAGGCTCGTTCTGTTTCGCATTGCGCTCGGCAGCTGGTACGTAACCAACGCCCTTTTCAATGGTGATTTCCATGTCGATTTCGCCGCCTTTTTCGAGCGTAGCGATTTCGACATCGGGATCCAGAATTTCAATGTCGGAAGAAACTTTTAAGTCCTTGGCGGTGAGGGTCTTTGGACCTTTACCAACCAAAGAAATAATCTCCGCATCTTTGCTGAACTTGCGGACCTTGAGCTGCTTTAAGTTCAAGGTGAGATCCATCACGGTCTCACGCAAGCCCTTAATAGTGGTGTATTCGTGCTGAACACCTTTAATGCGTACCGACGTAGCGGCTGCACCAGGCAAGCTGGAGAGCAACACACGGCGCAACGCGTTTCCAAGGGTCATACCAAAACCCGGAGGCAATGGCCCAATGGCAAACACCACATGCGAATCATCGCCTTCCTTGGCAGGAGTGGCGCTGAGCAATGGCAGACCGATTTCTTCCTGGATGATATGCATAACGAAGAGTGGAAAAGGGGGCGGCGGGTGACAAAACGACTAATTGCGTGAGTAGTACTCAACGACTTGGCGGACATCGACAGCCTGTTCGACGTCCTTAGTTTCTGGCAGGGTCACCACCTCTGCAGAAATTTTGTTGCTATCCACTTTCAGCCATGCCGGTGGCATGTATTTTTCGTGGGTAGCAAGAATGCTGGCAAAAATTGGCGATTGTTTGGCCTTCTCGCGCACCGTAATCACCTCCCCTGGTTTCACTTGGTACGAAGGAGTCGTGACGCGCACACCGTTCACCATAAAGAGTCCGTGGCTAGCGAATTGGCGGGCTTGCAAACGTGTGACTGCAAAGCCTGCGCGGTAAATAGCATTGTCGAGGCGGCGCTCTAAGAGTTGCTTCATCATTTCGCCGGTCTTACCGAGCGAGCCCGTTGCCTTGTCGTAAATGCGGCGGAATTGGCGCTCAGACAAACCGTAGATGTCGCGCATCTTCTGCTTCTCTTTTAACTGCGAAGAATATTCAGAAGGACGGCTGGCACGGTCACGTGGTCCTTTGCCTGGCAAGTGAGGACGACGCTGCATAATTTTGTCGTACTTTTCGACACCGTACAGGTTGATTCCCTGTCGTCGGCAGCGCTTTGTTTTAGGACCTGTGTACTTCATGAGTTCAAAAGAGTGAGAGGAATAATTACACGCGGCGTCGGCGTCGAGCGCGGACTCCACCGTGTGGGATAGGCGTGGTATCAACAATGGATTCTAAGTTAATGCCCGCCCCCTGAATACCACGAATCGCTTGCTCACGTCCGGGCCCGAGGCCTTTGACTTCCACGTGGACACTTTCAACACCATAAGGCTGAGCTTGTTCAGCGGCTTGTTCAGCCGCGACTTTCGCAGCGTATGGGGTCGATTTGCGTGTACCGGCGAAACCAGCACGGCCACAGCTACAACCGGCAATCTTGTTACCAGTAAGATCGGTGAACGTGACGATGGTGTTATTTTCACCTGCGTAAATGCATACGCGAGCCACTGGGACTTTCAGTTTCACCTTCTTCTTGCGAACCTTAGGAGCTGCAGCAGTTGTTGCCTCTGGAATTTCAGGAATATTAGCCATGACTATGTCTTGGTAAGGGTAGTACGACCGGAGAGTCCTGTCTTCTTCTTACCACGCTTCGTGCGCGCATTGCGACGAGAGGTTTGACCACGGACTGGCATCTTGCGGCGGTGGCGGTAGCCACGCCAGGTACCAATGTCCTGAAGACGTTTAACATCCATAGAAACTTTGCGAGTTAAGTCCCCTTCTACAACTTCTTGCTCCACGCGTGCACGCAAACGAGTTGCATCTGCTTCGCTCAATGCATCTGCTTTTACATTGATGTCGAGCTTGAGTTCTTTAAGCATGCGGCGCGCGAGTGGTTGCCCCACGCCTTTGATGGCCGTGAGAGCAACGAAGATATTTTTATTGCCGGGGATTGCGACACCTGCGATACGAAGCATAGAGAGAAGGATTAACCTTGGCGTTGTTTGTGCTTGGGATTGGTACAAACGATGCGGCGCACTTTTTTGCCCAGCCCGTTACGGCGGATAATTAAGCGGCAGTTCTTGCACATTGCTTTAACAGAAGCGCGGACTTTCATGGGGAGAGTTTACTGAGGGGGAGAATCTTCGCTGGGCGTTTTGCCTTCCATGTCGGCCATCGACTGGTCGCTGCGGAAGCGGTATGTGATGCGGCCCTTTTTTAAGTCGTAGGGCGTCATCTCAACCTTCACGCGATCACCAGGGAGAATACGCACGCGATTGACGCGCATACGGCCCGCGAGGTGACAGAGAAGTTTGTGGTCCTTGGCCTGATCACTCAGGATTCGGACTTGGAACATGGCGTTTGGAAATGTCTCTTCCACCACGCCGATGAGTTCAAAAACGTCCTTTGGCACAAAGAAAGGCGTACGCGCAAAGCCGTGGCATCCTACTTAGCAATCTTGGCAGCTTCAAGCGAAAAGTCCTGAAAATCCTGCAAGGAAGGAAAAATCCATTGACTAAACCATCGTATTATTTTTTGTCTAAATTTCGACGTGCTTTTTAGGCATTTACGAGATGATTTCTGCCCCGTTTCTTGTGATGAGAACGGTGTGCTCAAAATGCGCTGAAAGTGCCTTATCTCTGGTAGAAAGTGTCCATCCGTCGGCTGCTTGGGTCACGTCATCGCTTCCGACGGACACTATTGGCTCTATGGCGACCACGGTATTTGCCGGCAAATGAGCACCGGTCCCTGCCTTGCCGACATTCGGGATGTCGGGGAACTGATGGAGTGACTTACCAAGCCCATGACCGGTGAGAGATTTCACGGCTTTGAATCCCCTCTCTTCAGCATAGTTCTGAATCGTCTCCGAAATATCCCCAACTTGTATACCAGCCTTCACTATTTTTATGGCTTCAGATAGGGCTTCCTGAGTAGTTCTCAATAAAAGCGCCGCCTCATCTGAAATAGTTCCCACTGGCACAGTGATGCAGGCATCGGTATTGAGGCCATCGAGACGGACTCCGCAATCGAGTGAGATGATGTCGCCATCTTCCAGTACCCGATTACCGGGCATGCCGTGGACACACTCCTCATTTATAGATGTGCATAACGTTGATGGGTAGCCCATGTACCCCTGGAATGCCGGCTCGCCCCCGCGCGCGCGGATGAATTCTTCTGCAGCTGCGTCCAGCTCTGCCGTGGTAACGCCCGGCTTTACTAAGCCCGCGACGTGTTTGAGGCAGTCATGCAAGATGCGCCCCGCTTTTCGGAAGCTGGCAATTTCCTGCTCATTGAAAATTTGGCACTGGGACATGACCAAAGTGTACGCGAAGAAAATGGAAAAAGGAGGCTAGTTCGAGATATTTTCGGCGTATTCAATGGCTTCCTTCAATTGAGCGTAGACCTCTTCTTCCGACTGAGAACCGTCAATTTCGACGACCAGCCCAGCCTCTTTGTATCGTTCAATGACGGGCATCGTCTTCTCTTCAAAGGTATCCATGCGACGATTCACCTTTTCCATATCGGCATCATCGGCTCGACCCTCTATCTTTGCTCGGCCCTTGATGCGCTCCACTGCTTCATCACGATCTAATACAATGTGAATGCAACGAAAATCACGACCGGCTTCTTCCATAATAGAATCGAACTCGACCATTTGGTCTTCGTCTCGTGGCATACCATCGAACAGGATTGGCTGTCCATTGAGTTGAGCCATCACTGCCTTTCGTACCATTTGCATCGTGATTTCGAATGGCACTAAACGGCCACTCTCCACATATTCCTTCACAGTGTTACCAAGCTCAGAACCACTGGCCGCAACTTTGCGAAGCTCACCACCTGTTTCAAAAATATAATAATCACTGTCCTCAGCGAGACGCTTAGCTTGAGTACCTTTGCCGGAGCCTTGGATTCCGAAGAAAACGAGATCCATGTCTTGAGTATCGGGAGACATAATTATTACATTAAAAATTAAGAGTGCACACTCTACAAATCTGAGGGCGCCGGGTCAAAGGAAATTTCTGTAGAAAAGTGAAGTATTCCATACGCACCGTTTATGGCTTCCTCAAGGCCAAAATTAGCATCAGAAAACCACGGTACGCACACGAAGAGTCTTTCCCATAAATGTGTGCGTAACTCATCTATTTTTTGCTGCGCCATAATATTGAGACCGTGGTGCTCCAGTTCAACAATTTCTTTTGTCAGGCTCCAGGCAACTTCTGAATCGGTTAATTCATGAGCTACGCGCGTGAATTCATCCTGCGTATCAATCTGCATACTAGATCAATTTGTCATAATCATGCGCCAATAATTGCGCATTGATCTGACGAATGAGTTCCATCACCACACCCACCACGATGATTAATCCTGAGCCAGAGATGATGAGGTCTTGCGAGGTAAGGTCAGAGAACATAGTGAAGAGCAGCGGCACAATTGCCACGACACCGAGGAAAAGACCTCCCCATAGGTTCATGCGGCTACTCACTTTAGCAAGGAGTTCCGCTGTCTGTTTGCCTGGACGAATACCAGGGACGAATCCACCGCGCTTCTGAATGTTCTCGGCGACTTCATCAGGACGGAACGTGACGGATACGTAGAAATACGTAAATACCATCACTAATGCAAAGTAGAGGACGATGTACAAGTAGGTAGGCTCCTGTGGATTCATGTACGTGGTGATGAATTGAGACACCACATCGAACCGAGCGGACGTCTGGAGGAACTGACCAATAATGGCTGGCAGCGTAATGAGGGAGATAGCGAAGATGATTGGAATCATGCCTGCCTGATTGAGACGAATTGGAATGTTACCCTGCACGCCGCGGCCAGAACCTTGGTTAGCGTAGGTCAATGGAATAAGACGGTGTGCGTCGGTGAAGAGCACAACCGCTACCAACATGGCCATGGAAACAATGCAGAAGAGGTAGAAGGCCATCAGCTTTCCTTCACCTGCGTAGAACATGGAGCTAAGAGTGGCTGGAATTCCTGAGACGATACCAATGAAAATGATGAGCGAAGTGCCGTTACCGATCCCCTTCTCGGTCAGTAATTCACCGAGCCACATTAAGAAGAGTGAACCGGCCGTTACGTACATCATTGGGACAAGGACATTTGGGAACGAGACATCTACAAAGTTACCGATGCCGCCTTGCTGCAAGAGAAGGAGAAAGCCGTAACTCTGAATGAACGCGAGTGGCAAGGTAAGCCAGCGTGTGTAACGGTTGATGATCAATTGTCCGTGCTGACCTTCTTTGGATAACGCTTCCAATTTTGGGAAAATAACCGTGCACAATTGAACAATGATGGATGCGTTGATGTATGGGGAAAGACCCAACATCACCACGGAGAAGTTATCCAACGCGCCGCCTGTTAAGGCTGCAAAAACGCCCAGGACACCTAGTCCACTAGCACCGGAATCAAGCAACGTTCGTAATTCAAAAACGTCTGCTCCTGGCACTGGAATGTGCGCCACAATGCGGTACACCACTAACAGGGCAATCGTAATAATAATTCGCTTACGCAACTCTCGTGAGTGCCAAAGCTGTAGAAGGTACGTAAACATGGCTTATTTTTAAGCAATCTGCACCGATCCGCCGGCTTTCTCTATGGCTGCTTTTGCAGTTGGGGAAGCGGCATGAACAGTGAGGCTGAATTTCTTCTTTACGGCGCCGCGTCCCAGTAACTTCACCGGCTTCTTGGAGCGCACTAAACGGGCAGCGCGGAGAGCAGCGACATCGTAGCTACCGGCCTCAAGTTTTTCTTCCAAAGAATCAAGGTTGACCACCTCGTACTCAATGCGGGAAGGATTGCGGAAACCACCCAATTTTGGTTGGCGACGCAACAATGGTGTCTGACCGCCTTCAAAGCCCAAACGGTAACCTTTACCGGTACGAGCGTGTTGGCCTTTGGTACCACGACCTGCGGTTGTACCGCCGCCGGCACTGCTGCCGCGGGCAACGCGCTTGCGTGGCCGCTTGGAACCCGGTGCTGGTTTCAATGTGAAGAGCATGGCAATCAAATCACCCACCAGAGGCGGATGTCTGGCCTATGGTAGTGATGACCCCCTGATCTCTCAAGTAATTTTGCGTCAAATTCGCCAAATAAAATAGCAAGCCTATGTTCCGTTCAGGGGTGCTAAAATGCCTCTGATGCGACGGTTGATTCTAACCATAACCGCCTTTCTGGTGGTTCCTACACTTGCGCTGGCCGAACAGCCAGCCACCCACGTGACCCGGGCCGAAGCGGCCATGCTTCTTTTGAGTACCCTAGGTGAGCCCATCCCAGAGCGACAAAGTACGTATGTGGATGTCATCACGAAGCAGTGGTACACGCCCTATGTCTTGGAGGCGGTGCATCGCCGTATTTTCGAACCGAATAAAATGAACGGGTTGATTCAGCCGCACCGTGCCGTGACGCGCGCCGAATTACTGAAGATGATGTCGGTGGCGTTTGGCCTACAGACCAATCTGCCCTCACACTACAGTGACGTTGCAACGGGCGCCTGGTTTGCTCCGTATGCGGGCATTGCAGAAAAGCACACGCTCTTCCCGGGAACAACGAATGGCCAGCTGCAACCGAATGCGTCAGTAACGCATGCCGATGCAGCAGCTGCCTTGATTACCATTTTGAATAACTACCCAAACTTACGCGGCTCTGCGACAGCCATGGAACGGCGCGCTGCGCGTATGGCCAGTAAACATGGAGCTGCTCCTACGCAGGGACAATCGAGTTCATCGTTTGCGACAACGAATATGGTGAAGCGTTCCACAGTGCGCGCTACGACAAGATCCACCGACGTCGCTTCCGAGAGTAAAGGGCAGCTGCTCAACTTGATTAATGAGGAACGAAAAAATGCTGGCCAGGCACCACTCGTGGAAAATATTTTCCTGAGCAAAGCCGCCCTCGGTCATGCCCGCGACATGTGGGACCGTGGCTACTTTAGTCACATTAGCCCCGAAGGTGAAACCTTCGCTGACCGCATTACAGAGAGTGGCTATCTAGAAGTTTCCGATGCCGAATGTGGTTGCACCACCAACTGCATCTGCCAACCGGAATACGCGATTGGGGAAAATATTGCTCAAGGACAAATGACCCCCGATCAAGCCGTGGCAGACTGGATGAATTCAGGACCCCACAAACAAAATATTCTGAGCGCCAATTACAACGAAACGGGTATTGGCATCTTTGGGAATGTTTGGGTCCAAACCTTTGGCAAGAGGACGGTAAAACGGCATTAGGAAGCCATTTTCGCCAGGGTCACACCAAACTCTTCTGCCGCCTTTGGTCCATTGCCGGTAACAATTTTGCCATCGACGGTGACAGAATCACCCGTGTAAAGCGCACCGTATTCTTTGAGAGTGGCGATAGCTTCGTCTGATTCGAACACCGTCGCATGCTTGCCTTCGAGCAAGCGTGCCTTTGCAAGAATAGTTGGTGCAATACAAATTGCTCCGACAATCTTGTCGGCACGAACGGCATCGTTCGCTAATTGAAGCGCGTCACCATCATTGGCATACGCACCCGCTCCGGGGCCACCGATGAAGGCGATGCAATCGAAGTCCATGACGTGTACATCGCGCATGGCAATGTCCGCCGTTTCTCTTCCATCATATTTACCCACGCACTCCCCTGCTTCCTTACTCGTGAGTGTTATGGAGAAGCCCGCGGTTTCGAGACCATCACGGGTGCCCTTCAGTTCCACATCTTGGTACCCCTGTTGAGCGATAAAAATGAGAGCGCGTGGCATAGGAAAGAATCATATCACTAAAAAGACACAACTGATGACATTCGCACTGCCCGAGTATTACGCCTTGAGGGTGCCTTCTTCAGAAATGTCTGCCCGGCTGACTTGCTTCACTTGAATATTCTCGTCACCGTTATCAATGGCATCACCTTCTTTCTTCACGACCTTTTCAGGTTCGTCTGCAATTTTACCACGCAGTCTGGTGAGTGCTTTCATCACTGCCTGCGCGTTGACCAATTTGTTGCTGGTACCGTAACGCTTGGAGAGAACGTTCTTCACACCAGCGTGGTCCAACACAACACGAAGGGCACCACCCGCGATAATACCGGTGCCTTCCGCAGCAGGGATTAAGCGGATAATGGCTGCCTTGTGTTTGAAGTCGACTTCGTGCGGAATAGTTCCATTTACGAGGGGAATGCGGATCATGTTGCGCTTGGCAGCTTTGGTTGCCTTCTCTACGGCAGCGCGAACTTCGTTTGCCTTACCTGTTCCCAAACCAACTTTGCCTTTCTTGTTACCAACAACCACCACAGCACGGAAACGCATACGACGACCTCCGGCTACCACACGCGTGACACGGTCTACGGAGAGCGTTGCTTCTTCGTATTCCCCAGGCTCGCGACGAGCGCGGTCCTTTTGGCGGCGGTCTGGCTTGGAAGTCTTAGGCATAGAGAGGTTAGAAAGTGAGGCCACCTTCGCGCGCGGCATCTGCCAACGCTTTTATGCGGCCATGGTACTTGTAAGCATTGCGATCGAAGACGACTGCATTCACCTTAGCATCTTTCGCCTTTTTAGCGATAAGAGTGCCCAAGGCTTTTGCACCGTCGGTGTTTGGCTTCTTCTTCAACTCCTTCGTGTTAGCGGCTGCCAACGTCTTGCCCGTAGTATCGTCGATAATCTGCACCGAAATGCGGGTCATAGAACGGTACACGCTGAGGCGTGGACGAGCAGCATCACCTTTTACGCGGCTGCGAATGCGTCTCTTTCTTGCCAATCGACTGTGAGATTTAGAGTTAGCCATAAGAATTAAGCGGCAGTTTTAGCGGCCGCAGCTTTACCAGCTTTGCGGCGGACGAATTCATCGGTGTAGCGCACACCTTTGCCTTTGTAAGGTTCTGGTGGGCGGTAACCACGGATCACGGCAGCCGTTTGGCCGACGAGTTGTTTATCAACACCACTAATCACCAGCACGTTCTTATTTTCTGCATCCGGCGCAACTTCAATACCTTCTGGTACTGGGAAGTTGATAGGGTGCGAGTGACCTAAGTTAAGAACGAGTGTCTTTCCTTTCACTTGTGCTTTGTAACCCACTCCAATGATCTCCAGCTTCTTCTGGAAACCCTTTTCAACGCCGAACACCATGTTGGCGATGAGTTGGCGGATGAGGCCATGGCGCTCACGAGACTGAAGATTATCAGTCTTCGTGGTAATGAGCACTTGGTTACCTTCCACGGCCACGTTTACTTCCGGCAACATTGGAATCGACAACTTCCCTTTTGGTCCCTCCACTTTTATAGAGTTACCCGCCACCTGAACGGTGACGCCGGAGGGAATAGCCACTGGTTTGCGACCAATACGTGACATGATTAGGAAATGGTACAGAGAACTTCTCCGCCCAGCTTTTGAGCGCGGGCTTCTTTATCGGTCATGAGACCTTGGCTGGTGGTGAGTACAGCCGTGCCGAACCCCCGAAGGATTGGTTTGAGGTCGTTGTAGCCTTTGTACACACGACGACCAGGCTTACTCACACGTTTAATTTCGAGCGAAGGACGATCTTCAGCAAACTCCACCACAATGCTCTGACGTGGCGCTTCGCCTTCCGTCTGCACTTCTTTCAACCAGCCTTCTTTTTTTAGAAGTTCACAGAGCTGCAGCTTCAACTTCGAAAGTGGAATGCGGCAGGTCTGGTGCCGAACGCTTTGTGCGTTCCGCATGCGGGTGAGCATATCGCCGATAGGATCATTAACGTAGGAAGACATGGTTTACCAGGAAGATTTAGTGACTCCAGGAATCTCACCAATGTTGGCAAGTTCACGGAAACAAATGCGGCAGATGCCGAAGAAACGCATGAAGCCGTGACGACGGCCACACTTGTGACAGCGGTTGTAAATGCGCGTTGGGAACTTTGGCTTACGACCTTCGGCGATAGCTTTCATGTAAGCTTCCATATGAGCGCGCTGCTTGTTGGTGAGGGCGAGTCTTGCCATAAAGTTATGAACGGGAAGTATTGGAGTTCTCAGCTTTTGATTCAACTGATTGCGTGGCTTTCTTTTGGTCGCGTTTGAAAGGGACTCCCATCTGCTTCAAGAGTGCCCGACCTTCCTCATCATTCTTTGCAGTCGTAGCAATCAGAATTTGCATACCGAAGATCTGTTTAGGATCTGGCAATGGCACTTCTGGGAAAATAGAGTGGTCACGCAGACCAATGCTGTAGTTACCGTGGCCGTCTAATTTTGTAGGAAGTCCGCGGAAGTCGCGGATGCGTGGTAACACGTAACTGATGAGGCGATCGAGGAACCATTCCATTTGCGCACCGCGCAAGGTGACCATAGCACCCACCACCATGTTCTCTCGAATTTTAAAGTTGGAGATAGCTTTACCAGAGCGGGTGAAGACGGGCTTCTGACCCGTGATCTTTGCGAGGTTTTCACCAATGTATTCACGCATTTCTTTGCCTTCCATTTTGGCACGGTTGATACCCACGTTGACGATCACTTTGTCGACACGTGGCAAGGCGTGACCATTTTTGATCTTCAGCTCTTCGTGAAGAGCTTTCTTAATGGAACCATTGAGCCGTTTGTGGAGAGATTCGTAGGCCATAGAGTTTAGTCGCCGCGACCGTGGGTAAAGGTGCTCGGTTCGCGAGTTTGGTCAGGAACAGATTTATCAGTCTTCATGTGGCTTGGTTCACGGACTTCGGCTTGGTCCTTCACGTCTTCACCGAAGCTTAGGACTTTCTTCCAGAAAGGCCCCTTGGCTGGTGGTGCACTAACCACCGTCGTTTCCTTGTCTTCAGATTTCTTGGTGCTCTTTCCTTTTGCGCCTGTCTTAGCGCCTTCTACTTTTGTTCCCGTCTTGGCACCAGCCTTACGGTCTGGCAACGCTTCGCCGCTGCGGAGTGCGACACGAGCCTTGTGGCCTTTGTCGTTCACCTTCATAGCAATACGCGTGCGCTTCTTCGTTTTAGGATCCAACAACATCACATTGCTAGCAGCAATGCCGGCTTCGTATTCTACGATAGAACCTGCACGCTGAGGGGTGGCTGGCAGGTGACGCTTGCGCATGTTGATGCCACTCACCACGAGGCGGTTCTTAGCGTGGAGGACGCGCAGGACCGTACCGGTCTTGCCTTTGTCCTTGCCGCTGATGATGACGACGGAATCGCCGCTACGGAGTTTCATAAGACGTCGGGAGCGAGAGAAACAATTTTTTGGTAACCAGCGTAACGCACTTCACGAGCAACCGGACCGAAGACGCGGGTGCCTTTTGGCAGACCGTCTTTACCGATAATCACACAAGCATTGTCATCGAAGCGAATAGCAGTGCCATCTTTGCGACGCGTGGTATCACGCGTGCGGACGATGACAGCGCGCTCCACAGCTTTCTTAGCAACAGTGCCACGTGGCGCAGCGGTCTTCACCGCGACAATAATCACATCGCCTATGCGGGCGTACCGGCGGCGTGAGCCACCGAGCACTTTGATGCACATAACGCTTTTGGCGCCTGTGTTATCGGCCACGAGGAGGATAGATTGAGCTTGGATCATGAGTCAGATTTGGGAGTAGCGTCCTTCTCCTCTTGGCTCTTCTCTTGCTTCGTGAGGGTACCAAGGCCCGCTTCTTCTTGAATTTCGCTGACACGCGGTGCGTGCTGAACGATTTCCGTTACTTTGAATCGCTTGTTCTTACTGAGCGGTCGGCATTCACTAATGATCACTAGATCGCCTTCGTATACGTCTTGTCCGTTCGTGTCCGCCATGAATTTTTTGCTGCGGCGGAACCGTTTGCCGTACACCGGGTGGTTCATGTATGCGTGCACCGTCACAACAACAGTGTTCTGCATTTTGGCCGATGTGATGACACCTTTCTTGGTTCTCATGAGGCTTTTTGGGAAACGGTTTTCTTTTCGGAACTCAATTTTTGGGTCAGGACAGTGAGGATGCGAGCGAGCTGTTTCTTTTCGCGTTGGTAGTCAGCACTGTTCTTTTCTTTACCCAGCTTCACGCCCATGCGGAGTTTGACGACGGCATCACGTTGCGTGCGTGCTTCCTTGCTTAGGTCTTGCACGGTCATCTTATTCAGTTCGCCGACAGTCGTGAGGTTGTGAGCCATTATCGGATGATGCTGGTAACAATCTTGGTCTTAATCGGTAGCTTGTAACTGGCCAGACGCAACGCGCTGCGCGCTGCTTCTTCGGTCAAGCCACCCATTTCGAAGATGACGGTCCCCTGCTTCACCACAACCGCAAACAATTCAGGGTTACCTTTTCCCGAGCCCATCGGTACCTCAGCGGCTTTCTTCGTAATTGGGCGATCAGGGTAAATGCGAATCCACACCTTTCCGCCACGAGCGACTGCGTGCGTCATAGCGCGGCGAGCCGCTTCTATTTGGCGTGCGGTAAGCTCACCCGTCGTCGCAGCTTTGAGGCCAACGGAGCCAAACGCGAGCGTGTGCCCACGGTAGGCCTTGCCTTTAAAGCTACCGCGCAGGCGGTGATGCTTTCGGTGTTTTAATTTCTTAGGTTCTAACATGATTAGGAATCCTTACGGAGGGAAGCGGACTGAATGTCCTTCAAGTTTTTAAACACCATTCCTTTGTAGACCCACACCTGAACCCCAATGGTTCCGAAGGTGGTAACAGCGTGACGGACGGCGAATTGCACGTCGGCACGTAAGGTCTGCAAGGGGACGTTGCCTTCTTTAAAGGAGTCTCTGCGTGCAATTTCTGCACCATTCAAACGACCAGAGAGGCGGATTTTGACCCCCTTCGCACCAGCTTGCATGGCTTTCTCCATCGCCATTTTAGCGGCGCGTCGGTATGGCATGCGGCGCTGAATTTGACCTTGGATATTTTCGGCAATGACTTCTGCGTCAGCGTCTGGGTTACGAACTTCTTGAATGTTGACTTCGAAGTTGCCACCGAACTTACGTTCTAATTCTTTGCGAAGTTCTTCGATAGCGGCACCTTGTTTACCGATGATAACGCCAGGCTTGCTGGTATGGATGGTAATGTTGGTGCGCTTATCGCGAACAAGTGTGACGCTGCTGATACCTGCATCACCAAGTTTCTCTTTAAGGAATAAGCGAATTTCAATGTCTTGCTTCAACAAGTCACGGTACTTATGACCCTTTGCAAACCACGTGCTAGGCCACGTGCGAATGACGCCGAGTCGAAAGCCGATGGGATTCACTTTTTGACCCATAGTTATTTAGAAGAGGAAGACTTTTTTCCTTTGGAACCAGTGGAAGGCTTGCTGGCCTTTGCTTTGCTACGCAAAGCTGAGGCGGAGGCGGAGGTATCTTTCGACCCACCGCGTGCGCTCTTCATAGCTTTTATAGCAGAGTGAGCGGCTGCCTTGGAAGCAGTTTCCTGTTGTTTTTCTGAATCTGCTGCGCCGGCGACGCCGAGTGTGAGTTCAATGTGACTCAAGAATTTACGCATTGGACGAACACGACCACGCGCCATTGGCACACCACGGTGATACGTCTGTGCCTTATTCACCATGAGCGTTTTGATGACCAGGTCTCCCCTGCTCTGCTTCTCGTTGAATTCAGCATTCGCCACGGCACTCATAAGAAGTTTGAGGATGATGCGAGCAGCCGTCTTGTTCGTGCGCTCCAAGGTTTGAATCGCCTCGGGCACGGTCTGACCGCGCACCATACCTGCAACCAGGTTGGCTTTCTTAGGGGCGATGCGGACAGCGCGGAGATAGGCTTTCATGGCTTAGGAGTAAAAAGAGAATTAAGCGGCTGGTTTGGGAGCAGGTGCTGCACCACCGGGAGCTCCACCTGGAGCACCTGGTGCGCCACCGGGGCCTTTGACTGGTTCAGCCAATTTGCCACCGTGACCCTTAAATTTCGTTGTCCAAGAGAATTCACCTAACTTGTGACCCACCATCTGTTCCGTTACGTAGACCGGTAGGAATTCTTTACCGTTGTGAACAGCGAAGGTGAAGCCCACAAATTCAGGTGGAATATCGCAGTCACGCTCCCAGGTCTTTATGATCTGCTTATTGCCTGACTCCACCATCTTCATCACTTTTTTCAGAAGACGAGGGTCAATGTGGGGGCCTTTGCGGAGTGAGCGAGACAGAAGAAGGAAAGGAATTAACGCTTACGGCGTTTACGAATACGAGCGCGAATAATGAGCGTGCTAGATTTACGCTTGCGGCGTGTCTTCACGCCGAGTGCCTTTTTACCCCAAGGCGTCTTTGGACTCTTAAGACCAATTGGTGAGTGACCTTCTCCTCCTCCGTGTGGGTGGTCCACCGCGTTCATAGACTTACCAAGCACTTGTGGGCGACGACCCAGCCAACGCTGACGACCAGCCTTACCAATTTTAATCAAACTGTGGTCGGTGTTACTCAAGCTACCGATGGATGCGTAACACTGCTTGCGAATCTTGCGCACTTCGCCGCTTGGCATTTGGATGATGGCGTAGACGTCATCGAAACCAACCAACGTAGCGAATGTACCAGCGCTGCGAACAAGTGCACCGCCTTTTCCAACAGTGAGTTCCACGTTGTGGATTTTGTAACCCGTTGGAATGTACTGCAATTGCATGCGGTTACCGGTGCGCACTTTGGTGCGTTCGGCACAGACAACACCATCGCCTGCTTTCAAACCTTCTGGTGCAAGCACGTAGCGCTTTTCACCATCAACGTATTGCACTAAAGCAATACGAGTGGTGCGGTTTGGATCGTACTCAATGCCGACAATCTTGCCTGGTACACCAGCTTTATCGGTCTGTTTGAAATCGATGATGCGGTAGCGACGCTTGTGTCCGCCGCCACGGTGGCGCACGGTCACACGTCCGCTGCTTGCGCTGCGGCCAGCCATACTCTTTTTGCCTTCGGTCAGACTCTTCACCGGCTTCGCCTTCGTGAGGTCAGAGAAGTCGGCGATCGTCATGCGACGTCGTCCGGGAGTCGTTGGTCGTGGCTTCTTAATTGGCATGATTAGCGGTTCTTAAAGGAAGTTAAGTCAACGTTCTTAGCTTTGTCGGTTAAGGTCACAATCGCCTTCTTCGCGCGGTGGCGCTTCTCCATCGTTTTATTCTGTCCGAAGGAACGCACTTTGGCGCGTGTCCAAATAATGCGTACCGAACGGACATCAACATCGTAGAATTTCTTGAAGGCGTTCTTCACATCTACTTTTGTCGCCTCCGGTGCCACCGTCACGGTGTACACCTTGGCATTCTTCAGCGCTTCCGCCTTTTCCGTAACGACGGGGCCGATGATAACGCGAGAGATTTCCATTATTTAGAGGCTTTAGAAGTTTTCTTAACTTTGGCTTTGGTAGCAGTTTTTGGCTTCTTAGCGGCTTTTGGAGCGGCACCTTCTGCCTTCACTTCTTCAGGTTTTACACGCTCCTTCTTCTGCTTTTTCTTACCGAAGACTTCTTCTGCTTTCTTAATTGCATCAACGAGGAACACGATGTGTTTTGCGCCGAGCACATCAATTGGATTGAGGTACGGTGCCGTAATAGTTTTCACATTGTGAATGTTGCGAGCCGAGAGACTAACACCTTGGTGCTTGTCCGCCGTGACGATGAGAATGCGGCGACCAAGTTCGACTGGCAACTTTGTAAGCAGTGCATTCATCTGCTTTGTTTTCACATCGGTTGGATAATTTTCCAAAGCAATAATTGCGCCCTGCTTCGCTTGCAAAGAGAGACAAGCGACAAGCGCAGCACGACGCATTTGCTGTGGCATATCTAATTCGTAGTTTCGAACGCTGCGTGGACCGAAGGCTTTTCCACCGCCGCGCATGAGTGGCGAACGGATGGAGCCACGGCGAGCGCGGCCAGTCCCCTTCTGTTGGAACAACTTACGAGTAGAGCCACTCACTTCAGCACGCGTCTTCGCGTGTGAGATTGGGTGGCGCGCATTCGCCTGTTGGCGAATCACTGCCTGGTGCATGAGACCTTGATTAATAACGCCTTCGAACAGCGCTGCAGGCAACGTTGCCGTGCCTTTCTTAGTGCCAGTGGCGGTAAACAGGTCGATATTCATGGTTAGGCTTGTGGAGCGGTAGATTCAGGAGCGGCTTCTTCTTTTGGAGCTTCGACTACAGGTGTTTCAACAGGGGCTTCTGCAGCTGGTGCTTCTACTGCACCACCAAAGAGGCTGTTTACATCAAATCCTTCTGGCCACGTTTCTACAGTTACGTAGACCGTGGCACCGTTTGGTCCTGGGACTGGTCCTTTAATAGCAATTACACCAGCAGCCACATCACTCACCAAAACAGCACAACCACGCTTGGTGATTGTGTCCTTACCCATGTGCCCTGGCATGCGCTTACCTGGAACAATGCGTCCTGGATGTTCACGCATACCTACGGAACCTGGTTCACGATGGAAGTGGGAACCGTGGCTTCCGGGACCGCCCGCCATGTGGTGACGCTTTATAACACCTTGGAAACCTTTTCCTTTGCTAGTTCCGGTGATGGTAACCACGCTGTCCTTTGGCACAAGAGCGCAGGTCAGCTGACTACCAGTTGGGACGTTGATATTTTCCACGCGCCACTCCTTTTGAGTGCGGTAGCGGAGGTGCTCCTTCCCTTTGCGTGTCTTTAAGACATTCGACTTGGTACCAAGCACGAGGGCGTTGTAACCGTCCTTCTCCGTCGTCTTTGCGCGGACCACCGTATTTGGCTCTACCCTTAAATAGGTCACAGGCACGCTATCCCCATTTGCAAGGAATACACGCGACATGCCGACTTTGGTAGCAATAAGACCGTTCATAGAATGCGAGGGCTTTTGGCCCAAATAAGCCTGGAGGTTCCTCTGGCACGCTTGTTTACCAAGGTAAAGGCGCGCTAGAACACAAGCCTCAGTCCACAACTATCCCGCTTATCGGGAGAAATGGAGTGAAGAAGTGCGGCGACTTTAAGGATGAAGCCGCGATGCGTCAATAATTTTGTCAGTAATTCCAGATCCGAACCAACTGACCGATAGTTGAGCACTCAATGATTCTCAGTTCTATGATATTAGGAATATGAAAAAAATGTTGTTGGTGTTTGTTTGACCGGGAATAAAGAGCAATTTTGCGAAGGCCGAACCTTCGCGACAATACTTACGACGAGATCCCTTTCAGTTTCTTACGTCAAAATGACCAATAGAGTTGATGTAATTGGAAGCTATTGCTTAGTGCTAATTCGAGGGGTATACCTAACACAAGTTGAGTATCGCATATCCGACTCAGGGAGTACTTCGTAAACCGCCAAGCCGTCAGCTAAGCATTGCCCAAGAGCGCATTGCCAATGAGCAATTGCTTTTAATTAAGCTAGAGAACGAACAACGTTTTCGGGATATTTTTAATAAAATCGCCCAAGCTGCGGAACAGTTGGATTCGGTGCCAAATTTATCCTCTGAGAAAAGACTCGAAGGCGAGCGCCTTTCCGGTTTGGTGTTAAAAGCCGCACAGGAAAAGGACACACCAACCCTCGATAATCTGTATGCGGAGTATCAACACTTGATAAAAACCGCGACTCCACAAGAGGCTGCGGTTGCAACCGCAATCCTGAATGACCGACGTTCTGCATTCCAAAAACTAAAACAGTTTTTTATGGGTACGCCTACCGCGAACGGTACAACGTAAAGCTCGACATTAAATTTTTATCGTAATAGATGTACATGGCGTTGTGTTTTAACTGTAAATCAGTCAGTGAACGTCTCACTTCTCTTTTATCGTTATCGCGAGAAGTAACTTTCCATTCGGCATCGTGTGATGCACTTTGCGAATGAAACAGTGCACTCTTCAATGTGTAACCATAATCATAATTAGAGTCGTATCCATTGTTATAACCATAATAACGACCGTTTCCGTAATTCAATCGTGCTGAATATTCATAATAAGGATGTGCTCCGGATGTACGAGAATAATCTCCGTAGCGATAATGACCGTAATTATAAGAAGCAACTGCCACCGGAACAGCAGCGGAAAATAATGCAGCAGCGGTGATAGCTAAAAGTAATTTTTTCATAAAGGAACGGATTCTAAGCAGGGTTTTAGGGTATGTCAATTATTCATTACATGAGTTGGAACGGCATACAAAAACGTAGCTGCGGGTTCCGTCCACAGCTACGTAAGAGGAAGTATGTCTCGGATTAATGCTGATTTACGACGATTGTCGTTGTGGCACTATTTGATGAAGAAACAGTACCGGTAGCAGAAGAGGAGGAATTCACATTTTTACCGCCAATGATTAAAACAAAATTAGTCACAATCGAAGTGATGCTCGACTGGGCAGAATTTCGTACGCGAATATTCGCGCTGTTATTTTTTTGAGCTGCAAAGGCTGTAGGAGCCAGGCTCATTAAAAGTGTGGTCGCGGTTGCTAAAGCTATCTTTTTCATAAACGCAGGGGCTAAAGAAATAAAAGGGCGCATTCAGGAGACGCAAGCCTGCTGTTTCCCTTACTGCAATGTGCTAGCTAAAAAGCCATTTCATCGAAGAACTATATTTCAAAGTAGGCATGGAGCTCTACCGAAGACGTTCTAAGCCCGGTAGTCTGTAGATATGATGTGGGTCGATCATCTCCTGGAAGAAATTGAAGAGCGTTTCAAAACGCAGATTGGTAAGAAGGAACCGCTCTTAATTCGTGATGAAAAGACACTTTCGGGACGGGTTCACGTGGGGTCATTGCGAGGTATTGTCATCCATGGACTTATCGCCCAGGTACTCGACCAAAAAAACATTAAGAATGAATTTAAATTCGAGTTGAATGATTTTGATCCGATGGATGGCTTACCTGTTGATATGGATAAGTCGTATCAAAGTCATATGGGAAAATCTTTGTATGAGGTACCCGCTCATCAGTCGGGCGCAGAAAATTATCCGATGGTCTTTGGTAATGAATTAAAGGAAGTTGTTGCTGATCTTGGATTACCTATCGATTTCTACGCTTTAAGACCGTTATATACGTCTGGAAAATTTAACGACACCATTCGCGACGCGCTCGACAACGCAGTCCATATTCGAAAAATATATTTGGAAGTGAGTGGTGGCGGTAAACCCGACGACTGGTTCCCCTTTAGTGTTATCTGTGAAAACTGTCGCAAGATTGGCACCACACAAGTAACAAGTTGGGACGGAGAAAAGGTGCAATACACGTGCCGAAAAGACATGGTGAAATGGGCTGAAGGATGCGGCCATACTGGCTCTATTAACCCTTACGATGGCAATGGTAAGTTGCCTTGGAAGGTAGAATGGGCCGCAAAATGGAAAGTCTTAGGCGTCCATATTGAAGTGGCCGGCAAAGACCATAACGCTGCCGGTGGATCGCGCGAAATTAGTAAGCGAATCTCGGAGGAAATATTTAAGTATCCGGAACCGTTTAATATTCCGTACGAATTTTTCAATATTGGCGGCAAAAAAATGAGCGCTAGTAAAGGCTTGGGATCTTCTGCAAAAGAGGTGGCAGATTTGCTGCCGCCGACTCTCCTTAAATTATTGATGATTCGAAAACAACCGAATCAACCGATCGATTTTGATCCACAAGGAAATACCATTCCTACACTTTTTGACGAATACGATCGACTCTCAGACCACTATTTCCGTCGTCACGATGAACCCAGTGAAGCATTTGCACGTGTTTTTGAATTAGCGCATATAGATATGTCAAAACAACCAGAAGATTTATGGCAAATGCGCTTTAGTGTCCTCAGTTTTGTGGTGCAAATGCCACATTTAAATTTGGAAGAAGAGGCAGAAAAGTTGAAAGGTTCCAAACTGACAAAACCAGAAAAGGCAGCGCTCGCCGAGCGTGCTGACTACGTCCGTCGTTGGTTAGATGCATATGCAGCACCAGAGTATAAATACGAAATTCTGAAATCAGTTCCATCAGATTTTTCTATTAATGATGTTCAACGCAAGGCGCTGATTCAATTGAAAGATGCTCTCGAAGAACCAAGCTTAAAATGGGAGGGTCCTGAAATTCACGCCATTATTCACCAAGTAAAAGCTGAGACCGGTGTGGAGCCTAAAGAACTTTTCCAGCCGCTGTATCGCATGTTTCTTAACCGAACAAGCGGACCTCAAGTTGGTTGGTTCTTGAGTACCTTTGACAGGCAATTAGTTCTGGAACGACTGCAAGCTTCTGTTTCATAAGATGAATACCACTCCTCTCCTCCAACACGCTGAGTATGGTCATCTCTTACCGGCTGCCCATGGCTTATTAGAAGCTCATGCAGATCAAACCAAGGCTCATTTAATCGCCACTGGAGCCGCGATGGAGGCCTTAGCCAAGCGGTTTAATGGACATTCCGAAACATGGAAAGTGGCTGGCATGCTGCACGATTTAGACTGGGATAAATTAGATAAAGATGCCGAAGCTCACTGCGGTAAAACATTGGAAGAGCTGCTGGCATCTGTGGAAGCTCCTGATGAATTGCTCGCTGATATTCGTGCCCACTATCAGGCAAAATACGGCGCTGAGTATCCGTTAGATACCATGCTCCGTAAGTGCCTTTACTGTGTAGATGAATTAACAGGCTTCATTGTTGCTGTAGCACTCGTGCGACCAAGTAAAAAACTATTTGATTTGGAAGTAAAAAGCGTCACAAAGAAATTAAAAGACAAAAGTTTTGCTGCTCAAGTTGATCGCACGCAAATTCAGCAATGTGAAACAATGCTGGGTATTCCGCTCAATGAATTTATTGAATTGACGTTGGGCGCTATGAAACCAGTTGCAGCAGAAATGGGACTATAGAGCTTTAACTCTTCCTCTTCTTCCGTCTCATTAATCCGAAGCCTGCAGCTGCGCCAGCTGCGCCAAAGACAATGATTTCTGGTCCAGTACTGCTGAGCGGACTGCCTGATGGTTGATTGAAGGCGCCAACAGGAACGTTGCCACCTGGACCTCCAGCATTGTTGCCGAAGATAAAGCCGCCATTAGTGCCTTGTAACCATGAAGAAGCGGCACCATGTCCATCGGCTGCGCTGCCTGAAACATAACGACCATTCACCATAACTTCTCGTTGGCACAGCCGCGTGCAACCGTCGCCATTAATGTAGTTATGGTCGTCGCATTGCTCACCAGGATCCAACACGCCATCGCCACAGGCACCACGAGAACAATCTAGCCGACAAGCAGCACCCGGAGCATTGGAATTCCATTCGCCTAAGTCACAGTGCTCCCCAGGATTTTGTAGGCCGTCGCCACAATTCGGCAGGATGTATCGACCTTGTTCCGAACAAGCGTACGGAGCATTTGTGTTGTTTGCAGCTGGGTCACATTGCTCACCCAAAGCTCGTTGTACAACGCCATCTCCTAAACTCCCCTGCTCAAAGAAACACGTGGCAGCGCAGCCATCTTGGTCAAAGAAGTTACCGTCGTCACATTCTTCGCCTGCGTTCGTTTGGCCATTGCCGCAAGTGAAGACACCCAGAACAAGTGACGTTTCTATACGACAGTTATGTGCGCAACCGTCACCAAACAATTGGTTACCGTCGTCGCACTGTTCACCAAAGGTAAGAATGCGATCACCACAGTACGGTTCTCTACCCGCTTCCAAAATACAAGATGTGCTGCAGCCGTCGTTATTGTTAGCATTTCCGTCGTCACATTGTTCAATGGCAGAAAGCACGCGGTTGCCACAGTAACCACCGGCACCACCATACCCACCCTGGCCACCTACTCCGCCAATACCACCAATTCCGCCTTGGCCGCCTATATTTCCAATGCCTCCTATACCGCCTTGGCCGCCAATTCCTCCTTGGGTACCAGCAACCGTACCACCAGCATTTGTTCCCCCGATTGTTCCTCCAGCAAGAGTTCCACCATTGGTTCCACTATTGCCACCGCTTTGACCCGCCGTACCACCAACTCCTCCCACCCCACCCTGACCACCCATACCTGCAGTTCCGCCAGTTGTTCCACTAATACCACCACCAGTATTCCCCGATACACCTCCCCCTTGGCCACTAATTCCGCCTTGGCCGCCCACTCCGCCGATGCCACCTTGGCCGCCGATACCTCCACCAGTATCTGGGCTACCAAAACCTTCGATAGTGCATGATGCATTACAACCATCACCCGAGAGTGTGTTGTTGTCGTCACATTGTTCCGGAATATCGACAATTCCATCGCCACAGAAAGCAAATCCACCAGGACCACCGGGCCCGCCGCCAATACCACCGATGCCACCTTGCCCACCGATTGCACCAGAAATTCCTGCTCCACCGATACCAGCGACACCGCCTTGCGTTCCCCCGATAGTACCAGCCACGGTTCCTCCACCAATGGTTCCACCTGCAAGGGTGCCACCATTTGTCCCACTGATACCACCAGCTTGACCTGCATTACCACCAATACCGGACGTGCCGCCCTGGGTCCCACCTAGTGTTCCAGAAAACGTACCTCCGATTGTTCCTCCGATAGTTGTTCCACCATTCGTTCCAGTGTTGCTTCCACCCGTAGTTCCTGAAATAGATCCTCCACCAGTGGTGCCTGCAGTACCTCCATTTGTTCCGCTGACACTTCCACCAGTTGTGCCAGAAACAGAACCGCCATTTGTACCAGACGTTGAACCCCCCGTTGTTCCAACAGTTCCCCCATTCGTTCCACTCACACCTCCACCAGTGGTACCAGAAACAGAACCTCCTCCAGTTGTACCTGCAATAGCGCCAGCGGTTCCCCCGCCAGTATTAGCAGCAGGGTGTGAATCGCCGGTAGTACCGGCAACACCACCTTGTGTTCCACCAGTTGTAGAGCCTCCTAATTCAGACAAACAATTTGCAGAACAGCCATCACCCGAAGCGCTATTACCATCATCACACTGTTCTCCTACCTGCTTAATACCATCTCCGCATATATATAAGGTAGGGCCGCCTCCAGACAATGTCCCTCCACCTCCTGTCGTATTGGTAGATCCCGGTTGTTCACTGACACACGTGCTAGAACAACCATCTCCAGATTGATTGTCACCGTCATCACATTGCTCCCCTGGTTGAAGAATGCCATTACCACAAATAGTGGCCCCACCACCTCCCGTCGTTCCTCCTGTCGTTCCAGCCGTACCACCGGTAGTACCCGCTGTTGAGCCACCAGTAGTTCCACCCGTTGTACCCGCCGTACCCCCTGTCGTTCCTCCCGTAGTTCCCCCGGTTGTTCCTGCTATACCTCCGGCTGTTCCGCCTGTTGTGCCTCCCGTTGTACCTGCTGTACCACCTGTCGTTCCTCCTGTCGTATTTCCACCGGGTGATGAACTTTGACCACCGGGGTTTTGGTTTTGGCAGGTGTTAGAACAATTGTCATTGTTATTGGAGTTACCGTCATCACATTGTTCTCCATCTTGTACTATGGCGTTGCCACAACGTGGTCCCATGACACAGGTTTCACAAGCCACCGGCGATCCACAGAAGTTCGTCCACCCATTCTGTTGATGCAACGTGCTTTGGTACGATGATTCAAAGAAAGCTAAACCCTGATCGGTCGACATTTGTTCCGTGGCAAACATTGCCTGCAAAAATGTATTGAGTTCGGTATGCAAGCCAGCCTCGTCAAATGCGTAGACCTCGTCTAAGCAACAATACACAGATTTTTGGCCAGTTACTGGGTCCGGCGTGACTTGGTCACACATGCCGACATCCAAACCAATAACGTCACCGCTGAGCACATCACTCTGTAGTAAACCGACAATAACAGCCAGAGCCAGAACTACGAGAACAACACCGGCGTGACGTTTGGCAAAAGCCATGATGGGAATAGTGTACAAAAAGGAATTGGCATTGGATATAGGTTCTTGTGAGAGCCTATTTCCTGCGCTTGCGTCGCATCCAGGCGAAGCCTGCGGCAGCACCGCTTGCCATAATTGCAACTGCTACTGGACCCGTGTCTCCGACTGGTGCACGACCAGCGTTCGTTCCCGTCAGTTGTGCCAATGGCAAGTTGTATGGCAGCGGCTGTGTATTCGGACCGCCAGGAATTTGGCCGTAAATGCCGGAGACATCCTGAGGCCAGACTGGGTAACCATTCACCGTGCCACCTGGTTGTACGGCAGCACCTTGTTCAACCGAACAGATGCGGCTGCAACCGTCGCCTGGCACCAAGTTGCCATCGTCGCATTGCTCGCCACTGTCCAAGATTGAATCGCCACATCTTGTTCTGGAACAGTCGGTGCGGCAGAGCGAATTTGGCTGGTCAGAATTATCGTTTCCAAGATCACATTCTTCACCTTCATCCATGCGACCGTTGCCACAGAAGTTAAGGATGTAGCGACAATCATCATTACATTGCAACGGAGCGTTAGGATCCGTTGCTGATGGTTCACATTGCTCACCGAGAGCGTGTTGCACGACGCCATCGCCACAAATACCACGTTCAAGGAAGCAGGTTGCGCCACAGCCATCAAAGTCACGGCGATTGCCGTCGTCACATTCCTCGCCAGCATCCACGCTACCGTTACCACAGAGTGCGCCGCCAGCAACAATACGCGACTCAATGCGGCAAGAAACACTGCAACCGTCGCCCGAAACATTGTTACGGTCATCGCACTGTTCGCCCAACGTAATAATACCGTCGCCGCAACGAACAGCAGTGCCCGGCTCTAACACGCAGCTCGCGCTACAGCCATCGCTTGGCGAAAGATTACCATCGTCACATTGCTCATTAACGTTGAGGACACGGTCGCCACATCGGCCCACACCGTTACCACCTTCTAAGGTACAAGCGAGGGAACAACCATCGCCTGGCACTTGGTTAGCATCGTCACACTGTTCTGGGCTTTGGAGCAGACCATCGCTGCACAGAGCATTGCGTGTTTCCAATCTGCAAGCGTTGGTGCAGCCGTCGTTATTTTGATTATTGTGGTCATCACATTGTTCAGCTGCATCCAAACGACCATCACCACAGAAGCGGACTTGGCCACTCGTTTCACCGCCGGCTCCGCTAATGCTACCGGAAGGTCCGCCAGTTGTTCCCGCATTGGTTCCACCAGGACCACCGGCTGTTGTTCCACCTGTGTCACCATTCGTACAACCGCTTATTTGGCGGTGTGAACAAGCGCCAGTGGTACAGACATCTTCTGTACATGAGTTATTGTCGTTACAAGAACTATTACTTGTACATGCGGAGGCTGTCTGACACTGATCGCTGCAACTGACACTTTGTGCACGATCGTACGAACAGGTGTACGTGACACCATTACACTGTGCATCGCTGGTACACAGAATGCCGTTTGGATCCGCACCACAGCGGTTGACCGCTGTGCCTGGAATGCGCTCACACTTGCGACAATCGGCATCGGTGCGACAATCCTTATTTGGAAGGTGGCTGCAAGAACTACCGTTATCGCAAAGCTCTTTCAAGCTTGCACTTGGAGCACCATTTCTGCCAACGCGCACGGCGAGTGTCTTGTCTGTTTTCCCATCGCCGCAGTACTCAAATAGACACGTCTTGGAGCAGCCATCAAAGTCAGCGCTATTACTGTCATCGCACTCTTCCACCCCTTCTACAACACCGTTGCCACAAACGCTATTTTGAGCAGTGCAGTTATTGGAACAGTTGACGTCATCTTGGGTGTTGTAAGCACAAGCGTAAGTGGTCGTGGCACAGTCTGCATTGGTTGTGCAGGAGATTCCGTTTGGATCACCAGCACACCTCTTTATATTATTGCTAACATTTCCAGAATTGTTAGCCATTGGTAAGCACACGCGACAATCAGCATTCGTGCGGCAATCAAAGTTCTGTTTGAGTTGGCCTCCAATCACACAAACGCTGCCGTTATCACAAGCTTCGCTCCGTGTGACTTGAATAGCACCATCACCACAGAATTCATTTTGGCAGCCTTTTGTACAGCCATCACCATCGGCACTATTACTGTCATCACATTCCTCTGGACCCTCCTGCAGACCGTCGCCACAAACTGGGTTACACGTGGTGTCGGTTGGATTACAAGGTGCAGCGCCATGCAAACAGTTCACACATGTTGCATCTTGTGCCTGGTCGTACACACAGCTGTAGGACTCATTTGTACACTCGGTATCTGCCGTACAAAGTTTGCCATTGGGGTCACCGCCACAGCGGCTGGTGCTTGTGCCCGAAATGCGCGTGCACTTGCGGCAATCGGCATTGTCACGGCAGCTCAAGTTTGCATTCTGACTACAGACGTTACCGTTATCACAGACCTCACCATTCAAGGTCGATTGAATGACGGCATCACCACAGAATTCATTGAGACACGTCTTGGAACAACCATCGCCATCAGCATTATTACCATCATCGCATTTCTCCAGACCATCAATAATGTTGTTACCACAGAGTGAACTACCACCCAGCTGGAGACAGCCACTCGTACACTGAGTGCTTGCCTGAACATTGTATTCACACGTGTAGGTTGTATCGGTGCAGTCCGCTGCGGTGCTACATAACTTACCATTTGGATCACCCGCGCAACGTTTTGCGCTGGTGCCACTAATTGCTATACAAGTACGGCAGTCGGCATTCGTGCGGCAGTCAAAGTTCTGGTTTAGTTGCCCACCAATGCGACAGACGCTGCCGTTATCACACTGTTCCGTGAGAGCAGCTTGAATAGAACCATCACCACAGAATTCATTCTTACAAGTCTTGCTGCAGCCATCTTGGTCGGCACTGTTGTTGTCGTCACATTCTTCCGTGGCTTCCTGAATACCATTTCCACAGAGGTTAACGCACAGACCATCATTGCCACAGACTCCACTTGGACAATCGCTGTCTTCTTCACATTCAATGACACACTGGTTGCTGCAGCCATCACCAGAGGCGGTATTACCGTCATCACATCCTTCTGTACCCTCGCGCGTGCCGTTGCCACAGAGTGGGTTACAGCTAGCTTCGGTTGGGTCACATGGTGCTACCTCGCGATGACA
>CAZXUD010000002.1:0-25901 GCA_964643805.1 uncultured Candidatus Peribacteria bacterium
CCTTAATAAGGAGGAAGCTCTGAAGTTCACCAAGACAGATGATTCTGAGACTGCGCTGCACACATTATTAAAGGCAGGCGCTAAAACTATTTGTATTACCGATGGAAGCCGCGGCACCATCGCAACGGATGGAACGAAACTCTACCGTTGTCCAGTACTGTCCGATGTAAAAGTAATCGACACTACAGGCGCTGGAGACGCCTTTGGAACAGGAGTGACCTGGGCCCTCGTAGAGGGCTTAGACTTGCCAACAGCGCTGCGTGCTGGTACTATAAACGCAGCCAACGTCGTTCGCGCACTAGGCGCTCAAGCCGGACTACTCACAGACACCAAGATGAAGACAGAACTACAACGAGTAACGCTTGATGTGACCGAGTCGCCCCTCTAGGCCTCTCCTTCTTTCCATCCCATGTCCGAAGACAAACTCCTCCACATTCAAGAGCTTATCGACAGTGCGCAAGCATCGCTGAAAACTGCGAATGCTTTATTGCGTGACTTAACCGGCGTTGCCGATACGTCTCGTGAGCGCAACATCAGCCGTGCTCAAACGATGGGCGGCGATGTTGGTGGCAAAGTGGTGGAAGGTGCCTTCGATGGACAAAACATGGTCGACGGTGAAGGTAACACGTACCCCGTACCTGCAAACTACGCGAGTAAGAGTAAGTTAGTAGAAGGTGATGGCATGAAATTAACAATTACGGATGAAGGTAAATTTATTTACAAGCAAATCGCACCTATCAACCGCCGCACGATTGTCGGTGTGCTGATTCAAGAAGATGGACAGTACAAAGTATTAGCGGAAGGAAAAGTATATCGTCTGCTTTTAGCATCAGTAACGTTCTACCGCGCCGAAGTTGGTGACCAAGTCACCATCTTGCTACCAAAAGACGGTGACGCTCATTGGGGAGCTGTCGATGCGGTGATTCCAAAGCACATTGCTGAGTCTGCCGCGAAGGCACATGTAAGCCGTGGCGAAGTTTCTGCGGAAGAAGACGGTGAATTGAGCCCTAAGATTAAGAAAAAGAAGAAGGCAGTCGAGGAAGATGATGAGTAGATAGAAGTGCTCGAGACTGGTATCCTCTTGTCTCGATGCCTAAGTCTAAGAAATTCACGGTGCCCGTGCGTATTATTGTGCCGATCGTTGCGGCCCTTTTATGTGTATCGCTGCTCGTGGCATTTTTGTGGTGGCAACTCACCAAGTCAGCTTCGCTTATTAAATTAATTCCAGAGTCCGTCTCCCCTTCTGGTATTCAGACCATCACTACGACAGCTGCAACTGGTGATGAAGTGCTCACCGCTCTTCGCCAAGGTGATTTGCTAGCGCTCCGCGGTGATTGGAAAGGTGCTGAAGCGCAGTATCAAATTGCCGTGGATCAAGACGGCGGTTTGCCAGCGCTGCGCAAACTTGCGCAAGCGCAGTTGCAACGCCGCGATACGAACGCCGTTCATCGCACTATTAATTTGCTACGATTAGAAGGTGCCAAGGAAGAAGATTTATTACTCCTCGAGAGCATTGTTGATTTACGTGAAGGCGAAGTTGTTCGCACACGCACAAGATTACAAAATGCAGACGACTCTCCTCATAAACATTATGGTCTTGCTCTCCTTTCTATTGTCGAAGGCAATCACGACCAAGCAAAAATAGAGTTGGATGCCGTCATTAACGGTTGGGAGCCAGTGTTACGCAGCAATGCGAACGCTTTGAAGTCTGCGTACGATGAATATGCACTCTTTCCAGAGAGTCCACAGATCCATTTGGTGACACTTCTTTCGCGTGCGCTGGCACAAGTACAAGAGTGTGAACTGGCGATACCTTTATTAGTGCGTGTGACGAATGAACAAGACGATTACCGCGATGCCTGGATTGTTCTTGGTTATTGCGAACTGACTACAGAGCGCCCTGAGCAAGCAATTCAATCCTTAGAGCAGGCATACGCGTTGGACCCAGGAAAACCGGAAGTACAGTACTTCCTTGGTCGCGCGTACGCAGCCACTGGTGACAGTACCAATGCACTCACCTTCTTGGAGTACGCTGTTGCGAATGGTTTCCAACCAGAGACAGACGCGCGTCGCGCCATTGCAGAGCAAGCCGTGAAGTTAGGCAATGGCCAACTCGCATTGCAGCAGTACGAAATTTTGAGTGAAGATGAAAATGCAGACATTGAAATCTTTGCCGGCTTCATTGAAGCAGCCATCGCTCTCAAGCAACCAGAAGAGGCCTACATCAAAGCGCAACAAGCCGTGCAACGTTGGCCAGAGACAGCACGCGCTTACAAACTCCTCGGCGATGCCGCGACTGCTGCTGATCACGACGATGATGCTGAACAGGCATACGCGAAAGCGAAAGAGTTGGATCCATTCTTGGAAGTGAAGTAATAATTTCTTTGATCACTTATTTGCTCTTCTCTAAGCCAAAGAGTACTATTCTTAACAGATACATCCAATGAATCCAGAAACTCATCTTCAGGGCTTTAGCCCCCTTGGCGTTGCCCCTCGTTTGTTAGAAGTCTTAGAACGAAAAAAACTGACTCAACCTACGCCTATTCAACATCAGGCAATTCCTTCTTTATTACAAGGAAAGGATATTATCGGTATTGCCCAGACAGGCACGGTCAAGACCCTCGCCTTCGGTTTACCGATGTTACAACGTCTAGCCGCCGGTAAGCGTCGCGCGCTGGTTGTTGTTCCTACGCGTGAGCTTGCATATCAAGTAGAAGAATCGCTCATTCCCTTCGCATCGGTCCTTGGTATTCGCATCGTCACCATTGTGGGTGGCGCATCCATGCATCAGCAGAAGCAACTGATTCGACAAAACCCTCGGGTAGTTGTGGCGACGCCTGGAAGACTAAATGACCACTTACAACAACGGACTATTACCCTTAATGAAGTGGATGTGCTGGTATTAGATGAAGCCGACAAGATGTTCGACATGGGCTTTAAGCCTCAAATTGAACAGATTGTGCGCCATGTACCAAAAGAGAGACAGACGATGATCTTCTCGGCCACCATGCCACCAGAAATTTTGAAGTTAGCCACGCACCACATGGTATTACCACTGCGTGTAGAGGTTGCACCAGCTGGAACAGCTGCTGCAAATGTGGAGCAGGAACTCTTCATTGTTCCAAAAGCTCAGAAACTTAATTTGTTAGAAACAGTGTTGAAAGAATACGCCGGAACGATTCTCATTTTCTCTCGCACCAAACATGGCGCAAAGAAAATGACGACCGCCATCCGCACTATGGGTCACACTGCTGCTGAAATTCACGCCAATCGTTCGCTCGTACAACGTCGCGAAGCCTTGGCGGGTTTTAAGAACGGTAAATACCGCGTCTTGGTTGCAACTGACATTGCTGCGCGTGGCATCGACGTCACAGGTATTCAAGTGGTCATCAACTATGACCTACCTGATGACGCCTCTGACTACGTGCACCGCATCGGTCGCACCGCACGTGCCGGCAGTGCTGGCCTGGCGATTGCTTTTGCCACACCAGATCAATCTAAGCATATTCGTAACATTGAACGTCTCACGCGCATTCCTTTGCGCCGTAAGCAATTACCAAATTTGCCACCGCCAAAGCACCAAGAACCTTCTTCATCGTACGAAGGTTCCCACTACCGTGAACGGAACCCTACCCCACAACGAAATAATTTTCGTCATGCACCGCGCGGGCGCGGTGGGTTTAAAGGCCGACGACGTTAATTAACCGAAAATAAAGTACAGAACACCCCATCCGGTACCTGCAAGGAGTGCAATGACAATAGCTATAAGAAGTTTTCGCATACTGAAAAGGTGGAAGTACTGGTGAGGAGACGAATTGAACGAGAGATTCTTTCTTCTGGATTTTGAACATTACAAAAAAGACCAGAATTAACCTCTGGTCTTCTTTGTTTTTGTTTGTCTATGCTTCCTCAGCTATCGGTAACTCTAGATAGGCTACTGAGCTGGTTTTCTAGAAGCTGACTGCAGGGAGGAGCCTGCGACACTCTGCCTTGATTTGGTTTCTTGTTTCTCCTCGGAACCTGCCGAAGTCTCCGTACCAGAATTGCAACACCGCATACGCAGTGGAACTCATGGAGAGTAGGGGGCGCATTCCACTGAACAACCTCACAACGGTGGAACGGCGTCTCAGAGCAGAGAGGGAGGTAACCGCTTCTTTTATAGATAAGAATGCGAGCATCTCTCTCTTGCTGGACTTGGTGGTTGTGAATGATCTTGGTGTTTATGTGATCCCTAAAAATTGGTTCTAGAAATCTAATTATTATAGCAAAAATACGCACTCTCAGCAATGCCTCCTTTTGGCTAACGGATGAGGTAAAGGGCTTAGAAAATGGTTAGGGCTTTGGGAAACTTGTGGCACACTGTGGCCGATGTCCAAAAAGTTCCGCACCGCCCTGGTCATTGTGCTCGCGACACTGGGCAGTTTGGTCGTTATTTTTCTGATTCTTTGGGCTACCTGGACCTTAACTATGCAGACGAAGTCTGTGGCGAGCTTTGTACCCGCGGATAAAACCGTTCTTCTTTTGCATTGGCCCACGCAAGCCACCTATGACAAAGCGCAGGAGCTCTTCCCTTCTCTGATTCCAACCACACTGCCACCAGAAACTGCTGCACTTGCTTTGATTGAGACTGCAACCGGCAGCTTAGCGCAGGTAATTTTTCTGGAGGAGACAAATCCTATTCTGAAAACATTAAGTTCAGCGCCACCGCTTCTTCCACCGTACGCAGTGATCGTCAGTGATGCGAAACTGACACCTCTTATTGGTGAACACGATGGCAACCTGGCTGATGCAAAAGACTACAAGAACGTTCGGACGCACTTCACGGCGCGCCAACCTTGGTCGTACGCACGCAGAAGTGCATTACCGCCGCTGTCGGCAGCGGATGCACTGTTAGCGGCGACATTCTTTGGTGATGCGACCAGTGTCGGCGTTGGCAGTAACTCCGGCACCATCATTCTGAGTGTGACTGGTATGAAATCAGTGCAAGGCATAAGCAACAACATCACAACGCAGTACGTACCAAACTCGTTTCTTGTTCTGCATGGCGACCGACTCACGTCTCTCTTCCAAACGGCCGATGGGGAAATGAATGAGGAGAGCAGTGTCATTGCAAAAGCAGGTCTGCAACAGGTTGTGCAAGAACTGTTGGGCGACAGCGTGAGTCTCCAATACGACTTGTTGCCACTTCTTTCTGGCGAAACTACTTTGGAATTAGCGTATGGCAGCGGTGGCAATTTATTATTTGCACTCCATGGTGAGCAACGAGACAGTGCCACTCTTGAAAAGAAACTCACCCTTATTCAAAAGTCTGCGGACAACCTAAGCAACCAAGTAGAAATACAGGACCGTACGTTCGATGAAAAATTTCCATCACGCAATGTACGTACAAAACCCGAAGACAACACGACAAAGAATGTGAATGGCTGGGATGTTGTGGAAAGCAGACGGCCGGATGGCTCCTTATTAGTAGTGATTGCTACGAGTGGAAATAAATTCCTGGTGACGAACAGCTCAGACGCCGCGACACTCAAAAATGCTGGCTCCATAACCTCGCCTTCGGAAAAAGGCCGTGGTCGTGGATCCCTCATGGCCAGCGGCTACCTCCAGAAAGAGGACTTGTACCGTTTGCTCCAGCGTTTCACAGTAGGAATTCAGTCGCCTTCCCTCGCTGTGCCCAGTGGGACGTATCTGTGGTCATTACGGGTGAGTAACGGCAGCCGTACCCTGCTTCTCAAACCTGCGAAAAAGACTGGAACCCTCTAGATTCCCGCTTTCGAACCCGGTACCCTCTGCCAGCTATGTCATTCGTTAAGTACGGGAAACTCTCCCTCGGCCTCTCCGTTATTGCCATGGTCTTAAGCATTGCCTTAATGGTGGTGCCAGGCCCAAAAATGAGTATTGAATTTACGGGGGGAACGCTGATGGAAATCGTGACGCCTGCAGATAAAACTAAGGAAGATGTAACCGCTGCCCTTAACTCCTTCACGCCAACGGAACCATTGGGGAATGTAGCGGTTATTACCACCAAGGACGGTGCCGTTCTTTTACGGATGCGAAGCTTAAGCAACGAAGAACACTTAGCCTTAATTGATCACTTTGAAAGTACCATCGGCGCTGTGAAAGAGAATCAATTCACTACCATTGGGCCAACGGTGGGTAACAATTTAAAACAACGGTCCTTTTGGGCATTAGTTGTCGCCAGTATCGCGATTGTTATTTACGTAGCTATCGCCTTCCGTAACGTACCACGACGCATGAGTCCTTGGCGTTTCGGAGTCATTACCATTTTGGCCACCATTCACGACATTATTGTAACGACGGGTATCTTTGTGGTGCTGAGCCACTACACCACCTTTGAAATCGATACCCTCTTCATCACCGCTCTGCTTACCATTATTGGTTACTCCACCAATGACACCATTATTATCTTCGACCGCATTCGTGAAAACTTGGGTCTCCAAGATGGTCGTGAGGATTTTGCCGTGTTGGCCGACCGCAGCTTGCGCGAAAGTTTGACCCGCACGTTCAATACGTCGGGCTCCACCCTTATCATGTTGTTCGCTCTATACTTCTTGGGACCAGAGAGCATTAAGTGGTTCGTGTTAACACTCATCTTGGGTACCTTGATTGGAACGTACTCCTCTATTTTCTTGGCAACACCAATTCTTGTGTATTGGCGTAAAAAGGCATGAGCGAGTCAGCCAAAGTAAAGCGGCACAACGGTACCGTGGTCTGCACGGTTACCTTTACCCCTGAACAAGTAAAGCCAGCCGAAATGGCAGCGCTTCAAGAGCTTGGTCGTGCGGTAAAAGTAAAAGGATTTCGTCCAGGCAAAGTACCGGAGGATTTTGTACGGGAAAAAGTTGATGCCGATCGCCTCTTAGAAGAAACCATTCGTGCGTTACTACCACAAACGTTCGATGCGCTGATGAAAGAGCACGATATTAAGCCGATCATTACGCCACAAGTGGAAACGGTGACGCGGGAACCGCTGACCGTGGAAATTACCTTCGTTGAGAAGCCCGAAGTGAAGCTGAAGAACCTCAACAAGTTGAAGATTGAAAAGAAAGAGCCGAAAGTCGACGTAAAAGACGTGGACCGGATGATTGAGTACGTTATGAAGCAGTACCAAAAAGAAGAAAAGGTTGATCGCGCGGCTCAAGCAGGTGACCAAGTGACTATGGATTTCTGGGGAGCAGATGAAAAAGGCGAAGAGATTCCATCCATTCGCGCCACTGCCTACCAAGTTGTCATTGGCAGTAAGACGTTGCTGCCTGGCTTTGAAGATAACCTGATTGGCATGAAGGTTGGTGACGAAAAAAATTTCCCGCTCACCTTCCCCGCCAATTACCACGCCGAAGAACTGAAGAATAAGTTGGTGACATTCCACGTTATGGTGCGTGGTGTGGCAGAAGTGAAAGTTCCAGAATTAAACGATGCTTTCGTACAGGAAAATATGGACGCACCGTCCGTCGTGGATTTCCGCAAGCGCGTGGAAGATTCCATGCGTCGCCAAGAAGATGACATTGAACGCCAGCGGCGCGAAGGGGCCTTCTTTGACGCTTTGTTAACCGCTGTACAGGTCGATTTACCGCAACCACTCCTTTCGGCAGAGGTGCGTGGCTTGTTTGAAGAATTTACCCATGAATTAGAACACCAAAAGCTGACCTTGGCTGACTGGATGAAGCGATCGAAGAAAGAAGCGGCAGATGTTGATAAAGAATTTAAGGAACGCGCGGAGAGTCGTCTCAAATTGCGTTTAGGAATGCAACAATTGCTCGAGGAGAAAAACATTGAGGTCGATGATGCAGAAATGAAGACGGCCGTTGATCAATTGCTCGCTCCTCTTTCCGAAGCAGAGCGAACAGAACTGTCAGCAGCATATACACCCGGTCAAAATGCCTACGAACAAATGAAGTGGCAGAAGAAGGTAGAAAAAGCGATGGATGAATTTTTGAAATAAATTTAACTGATCACTGCCAAGAGGCTTGGATCAGCTTTTCTTTGTTCGCATTGCGCATCATGCGGCAACCTTTGCTGTGCACAACCACAATACCAGCGCGCGTATTCACTACGCCGATAATATTAGCTGCTTCTATTGGTTTGCAGCACTTTGCAAAACGCCAAGGCATGCGTAAATCATGCTCTAAATGCACCTCGTGGTGCTCGTGGAGCTTAACCGGCATCTCGGTAACAACCTGAGGTGCTTCTTTGGGAACAAGCCCCTGCAAGAATTCTAAACGGTCCAACAGTGAGGAAGCGCGCTCCGTCCCCTGCCCAATTTTCATCAGTAGATCTTCTCGCTCCAGCAGTGTGAGCTTGTTTCCGTCACATTCCCGCAACGCGGTGAGATCTTGGTCTAATGGTTTCAAATGTAAACGTGCAAACAGCTCGTTCACCATTTTTCGCCCTTGTGCGATGTAGAGTGGACGCTCTTGCGCATACAAATACCGTTTCAATCGTGAACGCGCTGAACTCAATTTCAGTAATTGCATCCACTGTGGAGATGGTTGCGGCACACGATGTTTCAAAATTTCCACAATGTCACCATTCTCCAGCCGGTAATCCACTGGAACCATGGCACCATTCACTTTAGCACCACGGAAAGAGAGACCAAGGTTGGTATGTACGTAGAAAGCGAAGTCGAGTGGCGTGGCATCTTCAGGTAATTCAACTAAATCACCTTTCGGAGTCAGCACATAGATGTGGTCAGCCAGTTGTTGGTGACCATCGTCGTGCTCGATGAGTGCTTGCGACGACAAGACCTTATGCAACTGGGCAGATTCAGCTGCTCGCTCGGTGGAACCATACTCTTTGTAACTCCAGTGCGCGGCGATACCAAGTTCTGCTTCCTGTTGCATCTCTTTGGTGCGCACTTGCACTTCTACTCCTACACCTTCGGGTACGCCTTCCAACTGCGCCAGCGTGGTGTGCAAACTTTGGTAACCATTCGGCTTTGGGAATGCGATGTAATCTTTAAAGCGATGTCCATGCGGACGACCGACGCGATGGATGAAACCTAACGCACGGTAACATTCTTCCACCGAATCTACGATGACGCGTAACGCATAGAAATCGTGGATGTCGTGGATGGACGTTCGGCTCTTCTGCTTCATTTTGGTGAAAATACTAAAGATCTGTTTCTCGCGGGCAACGACCGAAGCGTGAATACCTTGATCCATTAGGTACTGTTGCAACCGCGCTGCAACATGATCGATAAAATGACCATGTTGCTGATGTTCCTGCTCTACTTGTTCCATGATGCGCTCGGCATCGTTGGGGTAGAGTTCGGGAAATGAGAGCGATTCCAAGCGATGCTTGAGTGAGTAGATACCCAGACGAGCCGCGACCGGTGCAAACAACTGCAAAGCATCACGGCAAAGCTGCTTCTTTTCTTCTTGTGGCATAAATTCCATGCGTGTTAACAGATACGCGCGGTCACATAAACTTACGAGCACGGTGCGCACATCATCGGACACCGTGAGAAGGAGCAGTCTCAAGTCATCAATCGCAATACGGCGACCTTCACCCGTCACGTGCGACATAATATGGATACCACCAATAAGTTTTCGCACCTTCGTTCCGAATTTTTCTTCCAACAAAAATAAATTCCACTCTTTAAGGTAGAGCAAGTGATGCAGGAGACACGCAATGATGGCATCGGTATCTGGCTTAAAAGGAAGCAACGTTTCTAAAACACCTGAGACGTGTTCCAAAACAGTTTCTCCACTCCAATGCTTTTGATCTCGGTAAGCTTCCACGGCTGTTTCCACAGCTATGGCAATGCGCTTTTCGTCTAAGACAGCTCCCGCATTTCGTGCCCGTTCGAGCACTGCGGTCAACGGCCGTGCTTCTATTGTCTGCAACATAGCGCTGTAAGGAGATGTGAACTTTATCACACTTAATGCGCCAGAGGACAGGACTCTGCCGTCTTTTTACTTTTCAATCAGGAGCGTCACAGGCCCATCGTTTGTCAAAGTCACTTCCATATGAGCACCAAACGTACCAGCTTCGACTTTCGCCACACCCATTTCCTTCAACTGATAAATAAAATGCTTGTAGAGACGTTCGGCAATATCTGGTGCGGCAGCACGCGTGTAGTCGGGTCGATTTCCCTTCTCCAGCTTGGCAGCCAATGTAAATTGAGAGACCACGAGGACTTCGCCGCCCACGTCCATCAAACTGGCTTCGTTAATTTTCCCGTAATCGCCATCGAATAAACGAAGGCTGGTGACTTTTTGTGCCAGCCAATTCGCGGCCTCCCAACTGTCTTCTTCCATGATGCCAATAAAGATCAGGTAACCCCGTCCAATGGCCCCTACTTCTTCACCATCAACCGTAACGGAGGCATTTTTGACCTTTTGCAGGAGGATCTTCATGGGTGCACTATAGATGGTATTCCCTGGCTACGGGAGCCACTTGGAATAGGGGAACAATATTTTTTCACAACAATTATTCGTTTCTGTCACTAATTTGCCATACAAAATGAACTGCGAATTGTTGACTCTAGGGCGCATAACAGTACAATTTAGCTACTGTCCGAAGACCGAGGGTCGCCAGCCGCAGGTTGGTTGTAATCCCCTCCGAGGCATACAGCATCGCACATCTGGCTTCAGCTCGGTGTCTCGTGCAGTGTGTCTCGCTGGTCTCCCGGACGGAGACCTTTTTTTAAACTTCACCCTGAGTGAGTCCCGAGCGAAGTCGAGGGACGAATCGAAGGGTCCCTCCCTATTCTTATGGCTGTCACTCGTGTCCAAAAAGAGGCAATCCTCAAAGACCTCGTCGAGAAGATGGGTGCTGCGCAATCTATAATGTTCGCACACTACATTGGACTGACAGTCGCTGAAGTCGCTGCGTTCCGTAATCAATTACGAGATGCAAAAGCTGAAATGAAAGTCGCAAAGAAGACACTGATTGCTATGGCTGCAAAGCAAGCAGGCTTACCAGAAATTAAAGAAGAGATGCTCGACGGACCAGTCACCCTCATTCTGAGTTCAATTGATCCCCTCTCGGGTGCACAAGTTGCTTACAAGTTTGGCAAGACGCACAGCCAAGTGGAATTAATCGGCGGTGTGTTTGAAGGCAAGGTGGTGAACAAGGCACAAGCCTTGGAACTCGCCAAGATTCCAAGCCGCGATCAATTGCTGACGATTTTCGCTTACATGATTCGCTCACCGCTCTCCAGCTTCGCTCGTGGCATGAAGCAGATTGCCGAAAAGCAAACCGAGCCAGCTGCACCGGAACCGGCTGCACCTACACCAGAAGCTGAGCCAGCCCCTGCACCTGCAGAAGTGCCAACGCCAGCCGAAGTCCCACCTCCTACTGAACCAACCGCAGACGCTCCTGCCTCTGAACCTTCTAATCCTCAAGCATAAGCTTACTTTTAACTCTTCATTCTCTTTTCCCCTTATTACCATGGCAGACGAAGCCGCAACCGCAGATAAAATCGCTCTCTCCGCTGAGGAGAAAGCAGTGATCACTGCATTAGAAAAACTCAACGTCGTTGGGTTGAACAATGTTGTGAAGTTCATGGAGCAGGAATACGGCATTTCGACTGCCGCCCCTGTAGCCGTAGCCGCCGGTGGCGGAGCTGGTGACGCCGGAGCTGGCGAAGCCAAGAGCAAGTACGACCTCGAACTTACGGAGGCCGGTGGTCAGAAGATCGCCGTCATTAAGGTCGTCCGTGAAATCACCGGACTCGGACTTGGTGAAGCCAAGGCCGCGGTCGATGGTGCTCCAAAAATGCTGAAGGAAGGTATGCCAAAAGCTGAAGCTGAAGAAGCTAAGGCTAAGATTGAAGCCGCTGGTGGCAAGGCAACCTTAAAATAGTCTTCTGTACGTATTCAAAGCCAGGTTGGTATATCCACCTGGCTTTTTTTGTATTCTTTGCAAGAATGGAGCATATGCGTCGGAATGTGACTGTTGATCTGCTTCGAACTCTCGCTATCGTTCTGATGGTCGCGTATCACACCGTCTTCGACCTTTATACCTTCTTAATGTGGCCGGTGAATCCTTTTTCACCCAGTTGGATATTGGTAGCACGAGGCGCCGCGATTCTTTTCCTTCTTTTAGTAGGTATTAGTTTTGCCCTCAGCAATAAAGAGCGCACGACCAAACAAATTTGGCTGCGTTCCATGCAACGGTCACTACTAATTTTATTCTGTGCACTTTTGATTTCACTGGCGACATACTTTTATGACACACAGGAATACATTCGCTTCGGCATTTTGCATTGCATTGCGGTCAGCGTAATTATTCTCACACTCCTGCGACCACTTAAAGAGTGGAATCTTGTTCTAGGTATGGTGATTCTGCTGGCTGGATCATGGATTCAAGATATTCACGGTAGTTCATGGCTATTGCCGCTTGGTATTACTCATGCCGGCTTCCGTAGCCTTGATTACTTCCCTCTTATTCCGTGGCTGGGGATTGTGTTGATGGGGTTTGCAATCGGCTCTCACATAAGTTCGACTGAAAATACCCAAGAAACAACACGGCCTCGGTGGCTGCAAGCCATCACGTGGCCGGGGAAACATGCGCTCATCATCTACCTACTCCACCAACCCGTACTTCTGGTACTTCTTCGGTTATTTTCGTGAGTGAGAACGACCGAACACCATTCGACTCGGCACTCCGTGCCTCGCTCATGGTGAACCATTTTTACTTCTCTTTTATCTTTATTAATCGAGGCGAATGACTCTGAGCGAAACCGAACAAAGTGAGGTGGAGTCGAAGAGCCCTTCCGCCGTTTTTTAAACTTGGCAAAGCCAAATAACCCTGGTCAGCAACCTTTGTAATCACCTATCCGTTACGCTAAACTGTGCGGGATGTCTTTTGAAGTTCGACGCTTGCAGGAAAAAAAGCGTTCCCGCTTTGAGTGGAAACGTGCTCTATTTACGGTGCTGAGTTTGGGTGGTGCATTAGCCGGTGTGGCACGCATGTGGGAAGAAGAGCACGAAAAAAAAGTGAAGGAGAAACACCGTACTGTATTACTGAAACGTTTGTTGCTCATCTCTGTAGCAATTCTCTGTGGTGTCATTCTTTTGGCAGGTACGGTCACAGCGCTCAAGACAGTCCGCGTCTTTAGTCTCAACACCTTTGCTTCTTTAACAGGTGCTGAGCCGCCAGTAGATGCCAATGGTTTCACGAATTTACTGCTACTCGGCCAAGGTGATGAAGGGCATGACGGAAAAGATCTGACGGATACCTTGATAGTCGCCAGCGTTGATACAAAAAATACCAACAGCGTTTTCTTGCTGTCGCTCCCTCGTGACTTGTACTTATTGAACACGGAAAAAATGGGCGCCGGACGTATTAACAGTATGTACCGTGATTACAGCTCTTACCTGCACACAAGACAAGACATGGAATTAAAAGATGCGCAGACCGAAGCCATGAACGAGGTAGCACGCGAAGTGAGTAAGATTACGGGTTTGGAGCTTCACGATGTTATTAAGGTGGACTTTGATGGTTTCGTCGGCGCAGTGGATGCTTTAGGCGGCATTGAAATAAATGTACCAGAAGCAATTACCGATACGTCGTATCCCGATGAAAATTACGGCTACGAAGTCTTCCACATAGATGCCGGTCTTCAGACACTAGATGGTGCAACCGCTCTCAAATATGCACGTAGTCGCCACAGCAGTAGTGACTTTGACCGCTCAGCTCGCCAACAAATGATTTTGACGGCCATGGGCGAGAAGGCGCGCTCCGTTGGCATTATTAAAGATGCGGGAAAAATTGTGAGCTTGCTCCGCGTGCTTTCTGCCAACGTGATGACCACTATGCCTGTGGGTGAAATGGTTGGCTTAGCGCAAACAGCGAAAGATATGGATCGCTCGAACATTGTGACGATGCAGTTGAACGACCATAACGGTCTGTACGGTAGCTTCTCCGAACCAGGTGGCTTCCTCTACGCGCCGCCTCGCGAACAATTCGGCGGCGCTTCAGTATTGTTGCCGGTGTCCGTACCTGAATACCCCATTACGTGGAAACAGGTACAAACCCTCGGTAAATTATTCTTTGGTCAGCGCAAAGTTTACCTAAGCCAACCCCACTTCAATGTGTTGAACGCCGGTGCACCACCAGGTGCAGCCCGTCTGCTGGCATCAGAATTAATTCGTTATGGTTTCACGGTGGATAACATCGACAATGCTTCCATTGATGACATTGCCGCCGCGTTTGTTGCCCCACGTACGGAAGCAGATAAGCCATTAGCGGAGTTCTTTTCAACACTTCTGGGTATACAATTGAGCACAATGCCAACCAGCCTCCCCGTCGAAGAAGTAAATCAGATCACCATTGTTCTTGGTGAGAATTACCGGTTCAAACCCCTGCAGGATTCCGTCCTTGCCCTGCCATGACCCCGCGTGAAATCATCGCCAAAGCCTGGGCAATAACCACCAAGGAGCGCCAGCTCCGCAAATGGGGCTTTGCTTCGTCGGTGTTAGAGACCATGTTGAACGCCAAGCTCTTTGTGTACCAAGCCTGGTTCCTCTATTCCTACCTCCAAGGCGACCCGATTGGTTTTTTTACAGTAGAAGCGACGGTGATGAAATATGTTCCAATGCCGGTGTTTGTTGGGTTGATGGTATTGCTTGGAATACTAGTGTGTATTGAGTGGATCTTCCCTCACTTTGCAAAGGGCGCCATTATTGGCTTAGGGGCGAAGGCCTACCGTAAAGAAGAGCGAAAGGGTGGATTGGTGCTTGGTTTTTACAACTTCTTTCCAATTTTCGGAGTCCACGAATTACTCACGTTGAGCAGCCTTTCTACCATCGTGACGCTTTCATCACTGTCACTGCGTTACGGTGCCGCCGCCGGAAAAATTGGCGTCTTGCTCCTCATTGGCGCCTGGCTCTTCTTCAACTTCCTCCACTTTATTTGGATCTTTGCAGAAGAAGGTATTGTGATACGAAAAGAAGGCGTTCGAAAAGCGCTACGACGGAGCTTCAAGTTGGTCATTAGCTACTTGGGTCACGTGATGTTCCTCATTCTTCTAATGTTCGTCATTTTCCTACGCGTGCTGGCAAATGCATTCATGGTGATCCTCGTACCAGCGGTGATTATGGGTCTTGGTTTTCTTCTCACCTCTGTTCTCCCTCATGTTATAAGTTACGGCATCGCTGCTGCAGTTGGTCTCTTGATTATTTTTATTGCCGGTTACTTCTTTGCGTACATCGAAGTCTTCCGCCAAATGGTCTGGACCATTACGTACATTGAATTGAGCAAGTTAAAGGATCTCGATTTGATTGAAGGATCTGCTGAGTAAGACTGATCACGCAACAGCTTAGAAGGGTAAGCAATGCGAATGGATTTGACTGTGAACGATCGTCCACCTAGTATGGTGGACGATCGTTCTCACCTATGACGTTAACCCCTCATCAACGCACCGTGCTGAATTTCGTCGTCGAGTTTCAGCACAAACGCGGCTACTCCCCTTCACTGTCAGACTTAGCGCTGGCCTTTGGTGTGAGTAGCAAGAATGCCATCGCAAAAGTGGTGAATGCTTTGGTACGAGAAAAACAATTAGAGAAAGACCCGAAGGGGCGCATTAAAATTGTCGATGTCCCCGCTGCAGATGAAGCCTTTGAGCCGATGATTCTCCCGTTGTTCGGTCCTATTTCTGCTGGTTTCGCCGCACCAGTGGAAGAACAGGCGGAAGAAATGTTGAATTTAGAAGATTACATCGTGCCTGCGAAGGCACGCGCTCGTACATTCCTCCTTCGAGTAAAGGGTGACAGCATGATTGACGCTGGTATTAACGAAGGTGACCTCGTGATTGTAGAAAGAGATGCACAAGCGCGCCCTGGCCACATTGTGGTAGGTGTTTTGGATGGTGAATTCACGCTCAAACGCTTAAAGAAGGACAAAGGAAAGTTCTATCTGCAGGCCGAAAACAACAACTATCCCGATATGTACGCCCTGGAAGAACTCCAGACCGCCGGGGTCGTACGCGGAGTCATTAGAAAGTACTAACTTCCCTCCCCATGATTGCACACGTTGATGCCGATGCTTTTTTTGCGTCCGCACTCTTACGCAAACGGCCTGAATTGAGAGGCAAACCGCTCCTCGCCCTCGGCATGGGCGGTGGCTGTGTAATTGCAGCCAGCTACGAAGCAAAGGCATTCGGTGTAAAAACCGGCATGACGCTGAAAGATGCACGCAAGTTGGTCCCAAAAGATACTGTGGCCATACCCGCTGACTTCGATGAAGCCTGCATTGCCTCGCGTCAGCTGGAAGAGATTCTGAAAAGTGTCTGTCCAATCGTGGAACAGATGTCCGTGGATGAATGGTTTGCTGACATAAAGAGTTTAGTTGGTGGCGAACCACACGATTTAATCCAATGGGGAAAATATTTACAGGCAACTATGGGGAACCAAACGGGTTTAACGGTGTCCGTGGGTATAGCGCCCAGTAAAACATTGGCGAAGATGGCCAGTGAATATCGCAAACCGGCTGGTGTAACCGTTTTAGGAGAAACATTACCCATTCAAACCTTCTTGGATGATCGTCCGGCTGCGGCCATCCCCGGTGTTGGCCCTCGCCGCAGCATCCATACGGATGCTCGCGGCTGGAAAACGGCCTGGGACTTCGCCCAAGCCGATAGTGAACTCATTCGCCAATTATTTGGTAAGTCTGGCAGAGAGTTACAACAAGAACTGAATGGAATTTGTGTGAGCCCCGTAACCATTGAAACAGAATTACCAAAATCTATTTCGCGCTGTCGTAGTTTTCGCGGCACGAAGGACCGCAGTTTGGTGTATGCGCAACTGCTGACACACCTTTCGCGCATTGTATTGAAGATGCGCATGCAAGATTTAAGTTGTAGTCACATAACGGTGTGGCTGCGCAATAATGAGATGCAACATTGGAGCGGCGACCGTAAATTACCGCAGCCAATGGTGACGGAAGAAGCATTACTACCGTATGTGCGGTTAGCGTTTGAACGTGCTTGGGGCTATGGAAAGACGTGTACACAGGTGGGACTCGGTCTGTACGGCCTCCAACCACGTTCTGCCGAGCAATACTCACTCTTTGAAGGCGCAACCAAGCACAACGGCGCGGAAGAGATTCAGAAAACGTTAGATGCGCTCCATGAACAGTTTGGGCGTGGCACGGTGGTGCGTGCCGCTGCCCTCAGCGCACGTCCGGACGCTAAACCGAGTGATCCAGGCTTCTTTGGGACTATTGCGACTGTACGGTGATTACAGTGATTTGAGCCGTTGCTCAATTTTTGACAGTTTCTCCTGATTATCAGCAAGTTTTTGTCGCTCAAGCTCAATGACTTCTTTTGGAGCGTTCGCGACGAACTGTTTATTCTTCAATTTCTGCTCCACACCTTTTACAAAGTTGGTGAGCTGTTCCTGTTCTTTCAATAACTTCTTCTTTTCTGCTTCGATGTCTATAACACCAGCGAGTGGCAGATGAACTTCGACATCTTTCAGGAAAGTGCTGGCGGCTTGCTCATGTTTCTGTGGCTTCGCATCAATTTGAACGGATTCCAAACGCGCTAAGCGAACAATATGGTCTTTTTGCGACTCGAGCAGCTCCGCAAACTTTTTACTGTGGATGATTGCCGTAATTTTCTTACCAGCATCAATCCCCTGTTCAGCACGAAGCGTGCGAATTGCAGAAACTGCATCAATTAATATTTTAAATTGAGCGGCAGCTTCATCATCGCGACGTTCCTTCTTACTTTCTGGCCATTCTTGGCTGATAAGCTCACCTGCTTCCGTACTTTTTACTTGTTTCCATAATTCTTCCGTCACAAAAGGACAATATGGATGCAACAAGACGAGAATGCGACGCAGTGCATGCACCAAAACAGCAATATTTGCGGATCCTTTGGAGAGCTCTAGGTACCAGTCACAGAAAAAGTCCCATACAAAGCTGTAGAGCTGCTCACCCGTCTCGCTCAAACGATATTCTTGCAATCCTTTGGTGACGTTATTGATTAATTCGTAATCGAGTGTGTGTAAAAGAGCGCGATCCGCTAACGAAAGTCCGTCTAACTCCGGCAAAGAGTTAATAGTGGCTGGATCAATTCCCTTTTCTTCGCATTGCATCAGTACAAAGCGTGAGGCGTTCCACAATTTATTAATAAAGTTGCGGTAACCAGCAATTTTTTCTTCGTAGAGCTTCGCATCATTGCCTGGACTTTGTCCGACGATCATCGAGAGGCGCAAAGCATCTGCGCCGTATTTCGAAATCATATCCAAAGGATCGATCATCGTCTCAGGATCGCTCTTACTCATCTTCCGACCATCGCGTGTGCGGACAAGCCCGTGCAAATACACCGTTTCGAACGGAATTTGTCCGGTGACATACGTCGTCATCAGGATCATGCGCGCAACCCAGAAGAAAAGAATGTCGTAGCCCGTCTCCATCACCGATGTTGGGTGGAATTTTTGGTAGTCAGCACTCTTCTTTAATAGATCTTCTAAGGAGAGATTAAAATCATCAGCCAATGTGGGATCAACGAGCGTGCTCCACGTCCACATGGCAGAGCTAAACCATGTATCCAGCGTGTCTGGGTCCTGGGTCCAACCAGAACCATCAGGCGCTTTAACACCGGTATAGGTTTTTCCATCCTTATACCAAACCGGTATGCGATGTCCCCACCAAATTTGGCGGCTTATGCACCAGTCACGCAGGTTATCGATCCAGTGGAAATACGTTTTTTCAAAACGTTCTGGAATAATTTTTATATCACCTCCTTTAATAACCTCTTGCATGACTTCTTTAAGGCTCATTTTTTTCTTTTTCCACTGCACCACTGGTTTGTGGACATCAATGAACCACTGTTCTTTAATTTGTGGCTCAATTTTTCCTTTGCCACGGTAGTTTGTGGCCACGTTGTGCACGTAATTCTCATCGATCTTCACGAGTAACCCCTTCTCTTTCAATTTTTCTACGATAAGTGGACGCGCTTCGTCTATTTTCATGCCGGTAAACTCACCAGCCACGGGCAAAAGCTTGCCATCGAAGTCGATGATCTGCTGTTTTTCTAATTCATGGTGCTCAGCAAGTTCAAAGTCCGTCGCATCGTGCCACGGAGTGATAGTCATAACACCCGTTCCGAATTCTGGATCCACTGCTTTGTCTTTGATGATGGTCGCGGTGACTTTTCCGTTGATCCATTCACATTCAAACGTGTCGCCGTGCTTATATTTCTTGTAGCGCTTATCATCCGGATGCATCACGACGTACTTATCACCAAATTTTGTCTCTGGGCGAGCGGTGCTGATTTCAAATGGACCATATTTAAAGGTGAAAAACGGTGATTTTTCTTCTGCGTACTCAATTTCATCATCTGCCACCGTCGTTTGCATCTTCGGATCCCAGTTTACGATGCGATGACCACGATAAATTAGTTCATCGTTGTACATCTTTACGAAAACTTCATTCACACATCGGTTGAGTGACGGATCTAAGGTGTAACACTCTCGTGACCAGTCACAACTGGCACCCATTTTTCTAACTTGAGAGCGAATGGTGCTCTGACTATTACCCACAAACTCTGCAATGCGACGAACCAACTCTTCACGACCTAACTTCGCACGTGGGTCTGAGATCTTTTCCTCCTTTTGTATCTTCTTGATAACCACACTCTCCGTCGCAATCGCCGCATGGTCAGTCCCCGGCACCCAAAGTGCCTCTTTGCCTTGCATGCGTGCAAAGCGAATGAAGATATCTTCTAAAGCAAGCATGACCGCATGCCCTAAATGCAACTGCCCTGTTGCATTAGGCGGCGGCATGGCGATGGTAAACGGCTCTTTCTTGCTGTTCGCATCTGCCTTAAAGGCACCACTCTCTTCCCACATCTTATAGATGCCATCCTCAACTGCCTGCGGATCGTATGCTTTAGGGAGCATTGGGCAATAGTGTAAAGAAAACCATCATAAAGAGCCATCGCGAAGCCCGGCTTCGCCCGGCTGGAGCGATTCCACTGTAGGAAAAGGTCCCGTAGGAAAAACCTAGGTTTTTCCTACGATATAAAAAAACGGCCGCCTTACGGCGCCCGTTCTAGATGATGGAAAGAACAATGAGCTTGCTTTGCAAGTCCGGCGCATTCTAAGGGCACAAAAATCTTTTGCAAGTTTTTCCCAAGAAAATTAGGAAGTAGTATACTGTGGGGTGATGGCATTTAGGACAAATTCAATCGCAAAGAATCTGGAGTTAATGGCCAAGGACAACGTGGGAACCCCTGAGGGAAAGAGCGTTGTGGGAGCTATTCGCAGTATCTCAGGAACAGCTCTAGCAAAAGTTCAACGTGTCTTCACACGTGTGGGTGACATGATTATTGATCTACCAAGTGACACTCAATATGAATTGGTGCCACGCGAGGGCGCTCTCTCTGAAACATGGAACGCTGTACGAGAAATTTGGCACACACGTTGGTTCAATGGTGTCCTACGACCACTCAACATTGTTCCGAAAGCTATTAAAACAGTTACGAAAGGGACTGACTCGCTCGTTCGCGATGGTATTCAGGCATTAGGCGGAGGTGGCAAAGGCGATGGCTATGTTCTGAAGCCTACGGGGCAATCATAAGTCTATGAGACAACGAAGAGCTTTTCTTTTAAGGGAAGCCAAAATGTGCTATAATGAAAGGAAATAAACATGCATCAATCTATCTCGCCTTGGCTGGCTCAATTACAGCAAGAACGACCGTTTTTCCGGTTGGATCGAGATACAAATTGTGACATCGCAATTGTTGGTGCGGGCATTGCCGGTATTTCCACTGCATACTTTTTGCTGCACTACACAAAAGCAAAAATTATTTTGGTGGATGCTGGCCGCATCGCTCATGGTGCCACGGGTCGTAATGCGGGACAGATTGTGAGTTACTTTGAACGCTCACTCTCTGATATTGCGCGCGCCTTTGGTCCCGAAATGGCCGCCAGTGGGCAGCAAGCAATTGAATCTGCGTGGGGTGAACTGGAACAAATAATCGAAGCCTGTCATCTACGAACACCGCTGTACCATTGCAAAGGTTGCGCTGGATTCAGCACTATTCAGCAAGTCATTGTACACTTAGAGGAACAACACATTCGAGCAAACATGGGTTTAAAAGATGAGCCGCTGCTGCTCAAAGTTGATCCGACGTTGATGAATCAAATTCCACGGCATCTGACGCACCACATTCTTACGGTGCCCCATTCTGTAATACTAAAAACATTGGAAACAGAGGATCAAAGTTTTATTGCCGCTGCCATGTCACCAAAGGGTTGCATGAATAGCGCTCTCTTCTGCGAAGAACTGGCTGCTTGGATGATTAATACTCACGGCGACCGTCTCACGATTGTGGAACACTTACCGGTGGAAACAATTTCACTCAGCGATACCAAGGCAACCTTGAAAACGACGGGTCCCACAATTACGGCTGATCGCGTAGTGCTTTGTACCAATGGCTTCGAAAGTTTTTCCATCGTAAATACGAACGGTGAGGACATTGATACAAATTTCCACGCAACTGTACGCGGATACATTGGTTACATGGCTGGCTACTTAGATGAAGGTGGTCAACCGCCGGTTGCGGTGAGTTATCATCAAAATGAGAAGGTGGATGACGCGTACCATTATCTAACACGACGTCCGTATGAATTTAATAAGAGTGAACAATCACTCGTATGTATTGGTGGACCCGAACGTTTATTGCCCGACCAAGCAATCTACGACGCGTCCGGTGTTTTCCCAGCCAACATTGAAGAAGAGTTAGATCGTGAATTACGAATGACGTATCTCGATCTGCCTCCCACCGCTTCACGCATGTTCCTTTGGCAAGGTTTGATGGGCTACACGCCCAACAGCTTGCGCCGCATTGGGTACGAAGCCCGGAATCCCGTGCTTCTCTACAACCTTGGCTGCAACGGAGTGGGTATTCTGCCATCGATCTATGGAGGAAAGCGCATTGCCCAATTGCTATCGGGCATGCAGCTTCCCCCTTCGATCTTTGATCCTAATTTAGGCGACCTTTAGAACCGACGTGGTGGTCGTCCTCCGCCTCCTGGGCGTGGGCCGCTTGGACGTGGCCGATCGGGTGGCATTCCTTCTGGGCGCTCGGTCATTTGCTTCAGCGAGAAGCGCGTTTTACCTTCAACGGCATCGTACTCAACACACTTGGCCTTTAATTCTTGGCCAACTTGCAGCACATCCTCCACTTTTTCAGTGCGCTGCCACTGCAATTCAGAAATGTGGATCATCGCGTCTTTGCCTTTGAGGAATTCTACAATGGCACCAACACCATCGATGATGCGCACCACCTTGCAGTCGTAGACTTTACCAACTTCTGGCTTTGCGACGATGCCCTCAATCCATTCTCGAGCTTTCTTCATCATTTCACCATCCTTCGCAGTGACGAAGACGAGGCCGCTGTCTTCAATGTCGATTTCGACACCGAGTTCTTTTGTAATTTTCTGAATAGTTTCACCGCCCTTACCAATCACCAGACGAATATCTTCTGGATTAATGACGATGGTCTCAATCCGTGGGGCACGAGGACTCATTTCTTTCCGTGGCTCTGGGATAGCCTCGAGCATCACCTTTAAAATTTGAGCACGCCCGGTTTTGGAACGCTCAAGCGCTTCAACGAAGACGCTGTCGGGTAAACCTTTAATCTTAATATCCATTTGAATAGCGGTGACGCCTGTCGCGGTACCCGTAAGGTTGAAGTCCATATCACCCCCAAAGTCCTCTTCATCTTGAAGATCGGAGAGAATGACGTATTGGCCTTTCTCTTCGTCTGAAACAAGACCTAAGGCAATACCGGAAACAGGGGCAGAGATTGGCACACCGGCTGCCATCAGCGCCAACGTGGAGCCGCAGGTAGCCGCCATAGAAGACGATCCATTACTTTCGAGAATCTCAGTGACCGTGCGAATGGTGTAAGGGAAATCTTCAGCTTTAGGGAGCACAGGCTCCAAACCGCGTTGCGCTAAATTGCCGTGACCAACTTCGCGATTACCAACGAACAAACGGTTGCTGGTTTCACCGACAGAGAATGGTGGGAAATTGTAGTGGTGGAAGTAGCGGAGCTCATGCTCCCCTTCCATTCCTTCAATTAATTGCTTATCACCAGGTCCGCCGAGCGTGCAGGTGATGAGACCTTGCGACACTCCACGCAGAAAGAGACCGCTACCGTGCACAAAGTTCGGTAACACATCCACCATTGCACCGAGTGGACGAATTTCATCGATTTTGCGGCTGCTCATACGCGTTCCTTCTTCCAAAATCAGGCGGCGTACTTCGGTCTTAATAATTTTATCTACAAAACCTGATGCGTGTGCGTAGAGCTCGGTGAGTTCTTCGTTATCTTTCGCGGAACCGTACTTGGCTTCCAACTTTTCAGCCGCTTGATCCATAAGATCGGTAAATATTTTGCGACGTTCCAATTTTGGCAACGGATCCTTAATAGCTTTATTAACGGTTGGGAGAGCCCAATCCTTCAAAAGCTTATACGCCTCATCATGCATAAACGGTGGCTCCAATACTAAGCGTGGCTTGCCGATTTGCTTTTGAATATCGGCGAATGCTTTCGCAATTTTCTGAGCCCACTTCTTACCAAACTCAATCGCGCGAAGGACATCTTCCTCAGGAACTTGATTGGCTGCAGCTTCAATCATCAGCACATGCTCCAATGAAGCAGTAACAAACATATCGAGGTCGCAACGCGTGCGCGCTTCGCGTGATGGATTCAATACTAATTCACCACCAATCAAACCGACACGAACAGTGCCGAGTGGTCCATCAGATGGTGCACCCGAGAGTGCAACCGCTAAGTTCGCAGCGTTTGCCGCTGCGATATCGTGTTCATTTTCAAAGTCGTAACTGAGAACGGTGCAGAACACTTGAATATCATTGTGGAAGTGTTTATCGAACATTGGGCGTAAGCCACGATCAATGACACGGGCCAACAACACGAAGTCGTCGGAGGGCCGAGCTTCGCGCTTGCGGAAGCGGCTACCTGCGATCGTGCCACCGGCGTAATACTTCTCTTGGTAGACCACCTGCAATGGCAAAAAATCGACGCCCGCGCGTGATTTTGAGCTCATGGTGCAGTTACCCATAACGACGGTCTCGCCCATTTGGCAGAGAACAGTCGCATTGGCTTGGTTTGCCATGAGACCGGTTTTTATAACGAGAGACTGGTCGCCCAGTTCAATCGTAAAATCTTTTTGAGGCGCGAACGCCTCTACCTTTGCTGACATGTGAGAAAAAAGAAAAGGGACAAAAGCCTTTCCTTCAACAGTTTCTTCACTGATGTGGATTCACATGCGAGGATTGCCTCGGCAACGCTCAAACGTAAACCCATCGTGAGTGAAAATGCGGCGGAAGGAAGGAACTACGTCTATTGTACAGCAGAATTGACAAAAGAAAAGCCCCCTCCCGACGAAATCGGGAGGGGGCAGAGACTACAGAGCGCGCGATCCCTTTGACGAAGACCGCAATTTTTTACCCATCCAAGGATGGTATATCCAATGTGATGGAAATTCATCCCCCTTACTTACGTCTTTTCCAGCACTGATACGTCCTTGATAAACCAGATCAGGATCAGCATCCCAACCCCACCTAGGAACGAGTGCGTAATGCTCCAGACGATGTTCATTAAATGTCAAAAGGTGAATTTCTTCTTTTGTAATTGGATGGAACTTCATAGATTCGGCCCTGTCCATTTGTTCCTTTGTCCAATTCCTGAGAAACACATAAGACATACACAACTCCTTTGTAGTAAAAGATCTGTAGCCTCGGTTCCTTGCGACAGCAAAGAACCACTCCGACAAGCGGAGCGGGCTAAAGACGATTCCATCTGCAGGCCGCTCCGCTTATTTAGAGCGTTGCCAACCACCCTTAAACAATAAACCTTTAACAATTTCCCTTGCTGCAGGAAGTTTTTCATCAACAGCAGGAATAGCTATACAGGCGTAAACAACTAACCGATCTGGATCTCCAGAAGAATCAAATGACGACTCATATTTAAATCCAGAAGAAAAAGACACGTTCGGTGTATGGAGAAGATCTTGAATTTTTTGTCGCGTATCTTCAGCAACACCAAAGGTACTCAACAAAAACTCTGTGTCGTCACAAATGGATTCAGCACTCGTTTTGAATCTTTTATATTTTGATCCAAACGAGCAGTACGCTGCCAATGGAAACGAATCAGGTGTATTCATGTACCGTTACAACGGTACATTGTATGTAACCACAAAGCAAGCCTGCTTTGTAAAAGCCTAAACCTTCTTCAATTTCTTCAAGAAATGGGCAAATCCACCCGATCCTTCTTGCAGCATGCGGGAGCCACGGGTGATTTTACTGATACTTATGCCTAATTGGTCGGCAATTTGTCGCTGTGCCTTCCCTTTTGCTAGTTGTTGCACTAATTGCCAGCGCTCAGCCACAGAAGCCAATTCTTGAGGTGTTAGAATATCCTCTAACAGTCTTTCAGCTTCTGCTGGAGTATTGACCGCTGCAAACAGCATATAAAGATCTTGCAGATGCGCTTTTGAGATTGGCATATCACTACTCTAGCAAAAAGGAGGCGCGAACGCCTCCTTAATAACATACAGGTGAAAAATCTTATTTCTTCAGCTTGTTCGATTCCAATGTCTCCTGGTAACCATCCGGATCATTCATGCGGAGGTAATTAAGGAGTGTGCGGCGACGGGCCACTTTGCCAAGCAAACCTCTGCGAGCGGAGTGATCTTTCTCGTGCTCTTTAAGATGTTTGGTCAACATAGCGATCTCTTTTGTGAGAATCGCAATTTGCACCTGAGGAGAACCCGTGTCTTTATCATGGGTGCGGTGCTTCTTAATAAGATTTTTCTTCGATGTTCCTTTGAGTGACATAAAAATGGAATGGGGAGAAATAAATCGAAAGAGATACCCCTTTCACCGAGAGT
>CAZXUD010000003.1:0-21778 GCA_964643805.1 uncultured Candidatus Peribacteria bacterium
GGGGAGGTGAGTTGCTCGGAAGTCATCACCTACGAACCAAAAGATAAAGAGATTGTCGCAACGGTCGCCGCCTTCGATTGCGGCATGAAGAATAATATTCTTCGTTCATTCCTCAAGCGTGGCGTGCGCGTGCATCGCTTACCGTGGGACTACGATCTCAGTGGAAGTTCTTTGCAGTATGACGCCGTCTTCGTCAGTAATGGACCAGGTGATCCAAAAACATGTAAGCCCACCATCGAACAGATGAAGCGCGCGATCGAAAAAAATATTCCCACCTTCGGCATTTGTCTGGGTAATCAATTACTGGCACTTGCGATTGGTGGAGACACGTACAAATTGAAATATGGTCACCGCAGCGCGAACCAACCGTGCTTAGAAGTTGATGAAAAGGGAGAAGGGGATCGCTGTATTATTACGTCTCAAAACCATGGTTTTGCAGTAAAAGACGAATTGCCTACTGGCTGGAGAATGTGGTTTAAAAACGCCAACGATGGCACGGTGGAAGGTATTCGCCACGAGAGCGGTAAATTCTTTTCGGTCCAGTTTCACCCAGAAGCAACACCCGGACCAGAAGATGCGGACTATCTCTTCGATACGTTCCTAGAGGTAGTGAAACCCTAGTTGAGCCATCTGTAAGCCAATTTATTGAATACGAAAGAACGGAATGATAGGAAGGAAAGGAATGACAGGAAAGATTTCTGCATAGTTATTTCATGCAGAACAGACCGTATCAAAATCTTATTGCTTGGAAAGAGGCTCATGCTTTGTGTATCTCAATTTATCGAGTCACGACAGTGTTCCCAACATCTGAACGCTTTGGACTTATTTCGCAAATGAGGCGTTCATCTATGAGTGTTCCCACAAATATCGCAGAAGGAAACTCTAAGAAATCAAAGAAAGAGCAGTCTTATTTCTTAGAAATTGCACTCGCGTCGTTAGACGAATTGCACTACCAATGTTTGCTCTCCGCTGATCTAGGATATATCTTAAAGACTGATTGCGATGTATTGCATCAACATATGCTACGCATTGGTTACCTGACGCATCGATTACAGGAATCTCTTTCGCGTCGTTCCTAACCTTTCTGTCATTCCTTTCCTTTGGCCTAAATGTATCCTTCCACGTGGAGCTGTGCTTTCGGTACACCCCACTCTTCAAGAAACAGCTTCTTAACCACGGATGTCATTATGGGGCTACCACACACGTAGATTTCTTTTTCCATAAGATTTAAATTGAGACCGGGGATAATGTCTTGTACGTACCCCTGTAATCCTTTCCAATCAGCAGATGGTTGGCTTAGCGTCATGTGAACGCGAATATTTTTATTTTGTTTTTCTAAAGTTTTCAGTTTTTCTTCCCAAAAGAGATCTTCGTAACACCGCACGCCATAAATGATGTCAAACTTTCTCTTGTCGCCCATTTCAATTGCTTTCTCAAGCATGGAAATAAACGGAGCATTTCCTGTCCCTGTACAAATCATTACAACGTCGCGCGAAGAAGTATCACTAAGAGTAAATATACCAAGTGGCCCCTGCATTCTCATGGTGGTGCCTACTTTGAGCCTTTCCACGATCCAGCGACTCATTCTGCCGCCGCTTATTAACTTAATTGCAAAAACTAGGTTGTCATTACTATCTGTAGAAGCCATTGAGTAAGCACGAACTTGTATATCGTTTTCATTCTCAATGAGTGGTACGTCGATCATGATGTATTGTCCGGCTTTAAAATGAAAGTCAGCGGGTTTTTGAAACCAAACTTCATACACATCACGAGCGATAAGCTCGTTCTTCGTGCACGTAATTTGGAAAGAGGGGAGTGGCATTAGTTGGGCAAAGAAATTTCACCGGTATGAATCTGCTCCAAGACTTTGGGGTACCACTCTTTCTCCAATTCTTGGATCCGTTCCTTCAGTGATTCTTCCGTGTCGTCAGGTTCAACTGTACAATTCTTTTGTACAAGTATTTTCCCTGTATCTACGCCTTCATCAATAATGTGGATGCTCATTCCTGAGACCGTTTCCTTCGCCTCCAAGGCTTCTTGAATTGCATTACCGCCTGGGAACTTTGGAAGCAGGGCGGGGTGCACATTGATAATGCGATGGTTCCACTGTTCCACGAACCAAGCAGTCAAAATAAACATCCAGCCGAGGGCAGCAATAATGTCGACGTCCCCTAGTTCATGAATGGCGTCATTCAAGCGGCGATCGTACGCTTCGCGTTCTTCGCCTTTTTCACGCTCGACAATTTTTACCGTGAGCCCCGCTGCTTTCGCTTTCTCCACACAACCGCGATCAGCGCGGTCAGACACTAACCCCAAGCACGTGGCGTGCAGCGTGCCTGCCTTCATGGCATCAAGAACGGCTTGGAAGGTGGTGCCACGAGAGGAACTCAAAACAACAAAGTTCATAGACCTATCTTAAAGGATGCCCTTAAATAAATCTTCCTCTGGATCAATCCCGGGCACCCAGCCAGTAAAGTCACTTAAAGGAATGCCGTGGTCCCGAATAATCACGGCAGGCATCGACTGCTCTGCATTCCCCATGAGGAAGTTAGCAGCAGTCGCTAACTGATCGGCAATTGCTTCCTGGGTGAGTCGTAAGGCATGGCCAAACAAGTCCTTACGACCAACCTCACTGCGGAGCGGGTCAAAGCCACTCACTGTAAGAGCAAAAGCTGTCACTCCTAAGCGGCGTGGCCGACAGCAGGAGTCTGTCATCATCACGCCCAGTTTTTTGCCGGAGAAAGATTGAAGCGCCTCGTGGATATTTTTTACGGATGTCACGGGATCTTTGGGCCAACCAATGGTCATATTGGTAGGCGCATTGGAACGGTCTAGCCCGGCATTGGCAGTTAGAATAGTGCCGTGCTCCAGGCCGTCCGGTTTCAACTCTGTCAGCATTGCATAGGGAGTGTCTTGCACTGTTCCGTGCATGCGTTTGGTTTCGTCAATGATTGCTTGGCGAAACGCCGCTTCATCATTCGGGCGGTTCAATTTGGCTTTCCAAGCCTCGGCTTCTTTCCCAGGAATAATTTTGGTGAGGTCGATCAAACGGCCTTCGGCCATGGCCGCGGCTTTCGAAGAAACCACCACAATGTCGCCGTCTTCAAATTGGCCTGCATCGTTGAGCAGGGCAGGTAAGTCATCCTGTGGCTGAATGATGCCGGTTCGCAAAGGAATCAATTGCATGAGAGACAAACTTTATCACTGTCTCCTTTATTCCACGATGAGATGCCTGACAATTACCAGAGCAGTACGCCGTCATCTTTTATCAGCACCACATTGCTTTCAACTGCTTCCGTTTCCAAGTCCACTAATGTGTATTTAATTTCGAGAGGGATGTGGGAAGGATTATGAATCAATAAATTCTCGGGAGCATTGGTGGTCTTAAATTCCACGGCGGCACCAGCCGGAATTTGCCAACGGCGAAAGCCGAGCATTGGTCCATCATTTCCTACAGCATCTAAGCTGGCATTGCGCACCGTGCTGCGTTGCCACTCTTCGGGAAGACTGACATGTACAGTCTCGTTACCATCGTGATTCACTTCGATCAATCCGTGACCGTTTCGTTTGCTGATGGAAAAACGCAGAGAAAGTGGTGTGGTATGTTCTATGGCAATGTCAGCAATGACCGGCGTATCGGTTAAAAACCCCTGTAACAAGCCATCTTTCAGGCCACTGACGACCGTAAAAGTGCCGAATACAGCCACAATTGCAAGGCCGTGGAGCACCGTTGCCGGAGACAGAAATTGACGCATAAATCTATGGTATCAAACTTCAGTTTTTACTGTGCAGTTTTTTGTTGTCGAGGGTGTTTCGTGGTATACTAATGAGCGATGGAACTGGATCCACACACTCTCCAGCACGTCTTACAAAAAATTCAGCAACAGATGCGTTGCCCTCAATGCGGGCAGAAAGTTCCGATGGACTTTGCTTCTGTAAAAGTCGCCAGTGAGTCAGCAATTTTGCTCCATTTACACTGCGACCGCTGCAACGCTCACATCGTGCTGCAGGCATCTCTCAACGGCGTCGAACAAATTAGCGCTCCTCCGTATGAAGCTGATGGACGGGCGAACGCCTCGAGCACTCTTAAAATTAACGAGGGCGATATGAACAAACTTCGCCAAGCACTCCAAGAAGCCGGCGGTTCTTTCTCCCAGTACTTCCGCAAGGAAGATGGAAAGGCGCCTACCGATATTGCGTAACATGCGTACCGCCTCTGTTCTGTTCACGGCGGTTTTTGCGAGTTCGCTCTTCGTCGGGTGTGCTCCGGTGGATGTTCGTGGGTCGGTAAATCAAGTGATGGATACGGTGAGTGGCGCTCAAAAGAATGCGGCTAATTACCTAGATACCACGGTGAGCGGCGCGAAGGCGATTAAGAATGATGTCGAGACTCGCGTGAAAAATGTGAACGATGGCATTCAAAAAATAAAAGAAGGGAAAGATTTGATCGATCAAGGTCTCCATTTGAATGAAAATGGGGATGAGGAAAATAACTAGAAAAATCACCAAAGTGCGCTTGCGCCAAGTGCCTTTATTCGTATACTAGGGCCACATCATCTACGTTTTTACTCCTGAGATAGAAGATCAGGGCGTAAAAGCGGAGATCTTTCGTGCATTTTTTCTCCCAATTCTATGCCGGTTCCACCAAAGACTTCTGCGACAGATGCGTTCGATGCAGTCGCACTCTCCATCTCTAGTCCTGAGGACGTCATCGCTTGGTCTCGTGGCGAAGTCACGAAGCCAGAAACGGTGAACTACCGCACGCAACGCGCGGAACCGGACGGTCTTTTCTGCGAACGCATCTTCGGACCAACTAAAAACTTCCAATGTTTCTGTGGGAAGTACAAAGGTGTCCGTTACGCGGGCGTTGTTTGTGAAAAATGCGGCGTGGAAGTCACGCGCAGCATCGTGCGTCGGGAGCGCATGGGTCACATCAACCTTGCCGTGCCAGTCACACACATTTGGTTCTTGCGTTCGACCCCATCACGTTTGGGTCTGTTGCTCGACCTCCCTATTAAGACACTCGAGCAAATCGTCTACTTTGCGGCGTACATTGTTATCAGCGTTGATGCACAGTCGAAGAGTGAGGCGGAAAAAGAGCTGACCGCTTCGGTGGATCAGCGCCGTAACCAAATGAAGAAAGAGTACGAAGACGCTAAGAAGCAATTGAGCGAGAGCAAAGCAACGAAGGCGCAAGTCGAAGCGTTAGATAAGGAGTACGCCGATAAACTTACGTCCTTAAAGCAAAACCATAAGGACGCTCTCGACGATCTCCACAACCTCCGCATTGGTGGTGTGTTATCGGAACTCAAGTTCCGTGAACTCAACATGAAATTCGGACACGTCTTCCGCGCTGGTACCGGTGCAGAATCATTGAAAGAAATTATTGCCGGTCTCGACTTAGCGGGCTTGGTGGATGAACTCCACAAAGAGCGTGAAGAGAGCACGGGTCAGAAATTGAAAAAGATCATGAAGCGCATCAAGTTGGTGAGTTCACTCGCCAAAGCTGGTATCGATCCTTCGTGGATGATCCTCGCTCGCTTGCAAGTGTTGCCACCAGATCTGCGCCCAATGGTGCAGTTGGATGGCGGACGTTTTGCCGCTTCGGACTTAAACGACCTCTACCGTCGTGTCATCAATCGTAACAACCGCTTGAAGAAACTGATGAGTATCGGTGCGCCAGAAGTTATCTGCCGCAACGAGAAGCGTATGTTGCAGGAAGCAGTTGATACTTTGCTGAACAACTCCGCTCGCGCGGGTAAAGCGCTGTTCACCGCTGGTGACCGTCGCAAGCTCCGCAGTCTTTCGGACATGTTGAAGGGGAAGCAGGGTCGCTTCCGCCAGAACCTGCTCGGTAAGCGCGTCGACTACTCTGGTCGTAGCGTTATCGTGGTCGGTCCTGAATTAAAACTTGATCAATGTGGCTTGCCGAAGGGTATGGCCATGAAACTGTTTAAGCCATTCGTCATTGGTCGTTTGATCCGTGATGAGTTGGCCCACAACGTGAAAGGCGCTGAGCGCTTGATTCAAGACGGCAACAGAGAAGTGTGGGACATTCTTGAAGAGGTCATCCACAACAAGTTCGTGCTCCTCAACCGTGCTCCAACCCTCCACCGCCTTGGTATTCAGGCGTTTATGCCAAAGCTCATCGAAGGTCTGGCTATTCAGCTGCACCCACTGGTGTGTGCTGCCTTCAACGCTGACTTCGACGGCGACCAGATGGCCGTGCACGTGCCGCTCTCTGAGCGTGCACAGAAAGAGGCGAGGGAATTAATGAATGCACGTACAAACATCTTGAAGCCATCCGCTGGTGAACCAGTCATCAACCCTTCCCAAGACATGGTGCTGGGTTGTTACTTCTTAACGCGTACACACGCAAAGAAGAAGGGCGAAGGTATGGTGTTCAGCAATGCAGAACAAGCAATTCTTGCCTATGACACTGGCATTATTGATCTGCAAGCACTCATTAAAGTGCGTCGCAAAGATGCTGAAGGAAACAGTGAAATTATCGAAACCTCCGTTGGTCGCATTCAGTTCAACGAAATTGTTCCAGAGGTCTTAGGTTTCGTGAACAAGACCATGAACAAGAATTCATTGTCGAACCTCATCACTCGCTCACTCAACGAAGCAGGTGAAGAAATCACTGTTCAATTTGCAGATGATCTCAAAGATATTGGCTTTGAATTCGCCACACGCTCCGGTGTTTCTATCGCTGCGTCGGACATGATGGTGCCTGCTGAATATGATCAGATTGTTGCAGATGGAAATGAACAGGTTCGTGTCATCAACAATCACTACTGGAAAGGTCTCATCACCGCTGATGAACGATACATGCATAACATTCGCATCTGGAGCAAAGCGAAGAACGATGTCTCCACCGCAATGGTGAAGAACTTCATGAAACATGAGGAGAACGACATCGTTTACGTTATCGACTCCGGCGCTCGTGGTAACTGGGGACAGGTCACGCAGCTGGCAGGTATGAAAGGCTTGGTGGCGAATCCATCCGGACGAACCATCGAACTGCCGATTCAAAGTAACTTGAAGCAAGGCTTCTCAGTGCTTGAGTACTTCATCGCCACGCACGGAGGTCGCAAAGGTAAGTCCGACACTGCTCTAAAAACGGCTGAAGCTGGTTACCTGACACGTCGTCTCGTCGACGCGGTGCAGGACATTCTCATCCGTGAGGAAGACTGTGGCGGAGGAGACGTACACATCATCAGCCGCGCTGAGTCTGAAGAGATCGGTGAAAAACTTGGTAGCCGTGTCAACGGACGTGTGTTGGCTGCTGAACTGAAAGTTGATGGTAAAGTCATCGGCAAGCGCAACGATGAAATCGGTCCAGAATTGCTCGAATTGATCGAAAAACACAAGATTGAAGAAATCCCAGTGCGTTCCATTATTACGTGCCGCACCCGTCGTGGAATTTGTACCAAGTGTTACGGCCGTGATCTGGGCGACAACGAAATCGTCAAAGTCGGTACCCCAGTCGGTATCATCGCCGCTCAGTCCATCGGTGAACCTGGTACTCAGCTCACCATGCGTACCTTCCACATGGGAGGCGTCGCCGAAGGCGCCGACATTACGCAAGGTCTTACCCGTGTCGAAGAATTATTCGAAGCGCGTGCGCCACGCACGCCAGCCGTCCTCTCGGACATTGCTGGTAAAGTGAAAGTGAGCCACCGCGATGGTAAGACACAGGTACACGTCTTGGCACAGGAATTAGGTGAAGATGAATACCGTCTGCCAGCTGGTTACGAAATCTTGGTAAAGGTGGGCGACAAAGTAAAAGAGCGCTCCATTTTGGCTAAGTCCACGATGGATAAAACGACATTGAAGGCAAAGCTTGCCGGTAAAATTAGCAACACCGAAGATGGTGTCATCCGCGTGAAGCACGCTGAAATTCAAGAGCGCACCTACGAATTGGGTGCTCGTGAATCCATGTTGATTAAGACCGGTGACATGATTGATGTGGGTCAACCACTCAACGCGGGTCACTTCAACCTCCAAGATTTCTTGGAGAAGAAAGGTCCGTACTCTGTGCAACGTTACATCACCAAAGAAGTGCAGCACATTTACGCTAGCCAAGGTCAGACCATTAACGACAAACACATTGAGATCATCGTTCGTAAAATGTTCTCCAAGGTGCGTGTTATAGATGCAGGTGCAACCGATCTTCTGCCTGGTGAAACAGTGGACGTTGGTGAATTGGATTACGCTAACGAACAAATTCAGAAAACGAAGAAGGGTAAAGTGAAAGGTGCAACCTACGAACAACTTCTCTTGGGTATTACCCGCGCCGCTCTCGCTACGGAGTCGTGGCTCTCCGGCGCTTCATTCCAAGAAACGATCCGCGTCTTGGTCGAAGCCGCTACCACCCGCAAGGTGGACATTCTCCAGGGCTTAAAGGAGAACGTTATCATCGGTCGCCTCATTCCTACGGGCGAGGTGTACCGCGAGCGCTTCAACCCAGACGGCACCGAAATAAAGCAGTAAAATGGCTTAAAATAGGGCTCCGGAAGCGTTCCGGAGCTCTTTTTTGATATAGGCTGAATCGGTTAATTGTGCTATAATATTAGGAAAAAATGACAAACAAACAAACAATGACGGCCGAGCTCCATGAGCAGCAAATGTATGACCGCATTATGGGTTCTATCGAACCAGATCTGCTTTCAAGCGTGATTGATGCTGCGGATGAAAAACGAGAGGGAGAAACTGACGAAGACTTTGAAATTCGCTTGGAACGGTACGCCTTTGCGTTCGATCAGTTCGACCAGATTTGCGACCTCAGCCAAGAAATTTTGACCGAGGATTTAAAGCGCTGGGAGAAAAAGATGCGCGACAAGGTAGAAGGGGAGCAGGCGACGGAAGACGCTCAAGTACTGAAAAATATTGATGATGAAATTAATTCCTCTGACCAGAACTAATGGGTATTGAACGTTCCCGCGAACGGCAACGACCTCGTGAGCGCTTCAATGCGCGCAATCGTTACGGTCGTAGTCGCGAAAGATTCCGCAGTTTGTACAACGTGCGTAATCGACGTGGGAACCGCTTCAATCGTATTGGTCGTGCCGTACGTCGTTCGCAGTTAGCCTACGAAAGGTCAACTCGAGAGAGAAATGCAGCTGCTCGTATGGAGCGTGAGTATCGTGCCAAGAATCCAGTCGCTGGACAAACACGTAGTCGCTACGATCGCGAGCGAAAAGTAATGTATCAAGAACAATATGACGGAAAAGATTGGGTGAAAGGAGGCGACCTTTATTCCATTGATCAAGCAAGAGCAGATATTCGCAAGGCTGATTTACAAAAGGAAGAGGCTGCTCGCGCGAATGCAGCCAAGTTGCTGCGCTTAGATGAGTTTAGGAACCCAAGAATGAGGGAGAAGTACGAAATCGAACGTCGCAGACAGCAGGAAGACCCTAGTTATAATCCCAATGAACCACAGGTCACTATTCAAGACGTGCGTGCACGTCCTGAGCAGATGCGTGTGAAATTTGATCAAGATCGTGAAATTCGACAGGAGCAACAGCGGTATGAAAATCTCCAAAAGAATCGTCAGGTAGCTCGAGACATAGCTATGGGAAAGGCGAGTCCTGACGAGGTCCAAGGTTTGATGCGGTCCCACAGCCTTAGTGAGGCCCAAGCTCGCTACGTTGCAGAACGTCGTTTAGCAAACCCACGGGGACGTGTTGAGTTCTACCTTGATAAAAATGGTGATCTTATTGTTCCACGAGAACGACAAGGGAATTTAATCGGCATAAGCGTTTTGGGTCATGACGGTCGATCGAAGGGGAATGAAGCGCTTACACAACAAGAGCTAGCCGCGAAACATCCTCTTGCAGTAACGCCAAACCAAAAGCCTGGCACGAATCTTGTCTTTAAAAACCAAAATCTAAGAGTTGCATCCACACAACCAGAACAAAAAAAGACAGGCAGAGTCCGTGATTTTATTCGTTCAGTGTTTAAGCCACGACCAGCACAACAGCGTACGGTTGAACAGGCCACTGATACGGCGCAATCAAAGACTGCAGGGAATGCAGACTCTCAAAAGCCAAAGCAGCCTGTGGTAGATAAAGCACCTGATGGCCCTCTGGAAAAGCGTGAAGCCGATTATTTAAAGCAGAAGACCAACAATACTATTCCTCGTGCGGAAGGAAAATCTCCAGATGTTTACAATCCTGGTGGGGAGAAAAACAATATTGTCCGCGAGCCAAAAATTATAAAACCAGAGACCAAGTTAGATGTTGCGTCGCCATCTGCTACTGAGTGGAAAGAATTACAGAAGACTCTTAATCAGTTAGAACCTGCAACTAGTCTCCAGGCACTGGAGACCTTTGCAAAAAAACATGTAAACTCGCCTGACTTGCCCGAAGTTCGTAATCAGGCGTTTGTGTTAACCTCAAGGTTGTTTGACTCCTTACTAAAGGATAGAGAAAGGGCTTTTATTATAAAAAGGAGTAGGGAAAAACAGGTCGGCCGAATAAATGATGAATCGACTAATGACGTACTTGTTCTCGAAAGAGATGGACAAGAACAGGCCATTTGGTCTCGATCGGCACTTGAGGAACCAGGGTACGTAGATAAACCAAAGGAATCAGAACTGTACAACAATGAACGTAAGCATCTTCGCACTCAGTTGAAAAATCAGAACATTGTGCCACTGCAAAAGTTTGCCGACCTGTGTGGCGCACTTTCTCTAGGTACTGAGAAGGATTCAGTCCAGCACGTAATGCGCATTATTGAGCAGTGCCCGACCATTTTCGGAGATAATGCAATCAGCACAATGAAAAAAGCCACGTTAAGCGCTGAAGAAAAAAATGCCCTGCAGAAAGAACTTCAATCTAAAAAAAAAGCCATTAATACTCCGGAAAACCCTGCTAACAATGATACCAAAATTAAAACGTTCTTCGGCAACCAAGCGGAAGTAAAGGATGGCGTTGTGACGCTCAAAGGTGGTGTGAAACAAGGTATTGATGCCAAAGGTCCAATTTCCCTTCCGGAAGGAATAACGGAGATACGCGGAAATTTAATGCTCAGTGATCATGAAGGGTTTTCCTTCCCGCAAACATTAAAGAAAATCGACGGAGATCTGATACTGGATTACAACAGTACTGCAACGGCACCGAAATATTTATCGAAAGGTGTACAGATTACCGGGGATGTTTGGATCGAGAACAGATGGAACGGTTTTAGTAACTTGAAAGAAATGGTGCATAGGTACCTGAATAATATGGAGGCACAAGATGTGAAGGTAGGCGGCAAAATCTATGTGCTAACGAGCGCACCTCAAGGTGTAACGGTGGAATCTCTAAAAAAGGAATTCCCCATGTATACATTTGATGAAAAAAAACTCGGACAACTCCGAAAGGAATCTTTGGTTGAGAATCTCGGGCCAAATCTTATTTTAATAGGTGGAGAAAATGATCCGATCGTGAAAGAGCATTTAACCTCATTAAGGCTGGTGCCAGAAAAATTGCTTACCAATATGGTAGCCAAGGGCTTAAAAATCACGATTGGAAACAGAGATGTGGTTGGCATGGCTCACGGCAAAACAGATGCCTTTAAACAGGCACCACGTGGTTGGTCTAAAAAGAGCTGGGTTGGAGTGCCAGGTGCATACGACACTAATAATAAAATCCTCTACGCAGGCAGTGGGAATAGTGGTTCTACAAATGTTGCGCTCCATGAGTGTGGGCATGCGTTCGGTGATTTCTTTGCACATGACAATAACCCAGAAGTTAAACAAGCGCACCAACGCTTGTTCGAAAAATTGCGCACGTACTTCCAACAAGATGGTCCCGGGGGCAAAGCCGGTACAGAAGAATTTGTTGCAGAATCATTTGCAGATTACTTGGCGGTGAATAAAGAAACATTCATCAAGCGTTACGACGAGCAATGGTACAAGTATATGGAAGCCGCTATTCTTAAAGCTGCCTCATGAACATTCAGCTCTTAGCCGACGGCACGTTGCTTGTTCCTCAAAGAATTGAGGAGGAAGGCGTAATAGGCGATGCCATGGTAGAGGTGAAGCCAGATTCCGCTGAATATGCGCACTACTTAGCCGAGTACAAACGAGAACAGAGCCTGCCAAAATAGGTCGTCTTTAGCGACTTTCTTTTTGACTCTTTGCCAGTAATTCGTATCATGCCAGGGCTTTTAAGTATGCCTACCGTAAATCAGCTCATCCGCAAAGGCCGTGGTCGACGTCGCTACAAGTCGAAGTCGCCAGCACTCCAGTACACCTGGAATGCTCTTAAAATGCGCAATGTGCCACTTCGCAAAGGGGCACCATTTAAGCGTGGTGTGTGTATTAAGGTAACCACCATGACTCCTAAAAAGCCAAACTCCGCTCTCCGCAAAATTGCTCGTGTACGCCTTACGAATGGTCACGAAGTAAAGGCTTACATTATGGGTGAAGGCCACAACCTCCAGGAACACAGCGTGGTCTTGGTCCGTGGCGGCCGTGTAAAAGACTTGCCAGGCGTGCGTTACCACATTGTTCGCGGCGTGTTAGATACAGAAGGTGTTCAAAATCGTAAGCAAGGTCGCAGCCGTTACGGTGCGAAACGTCCCAAAGCTAAATAATTCTTATGGCACTCAAGCAATACATTCCACAGGGTTCCGATCCAACCATTGAGAAGTTTATTAACTACATCATGCATGACGGTAAGAAATCGACCGCACGCAAGATTTTCGCTGATGCCTTAGAAGTTATTAAGACACGCACGAAGGATCAACCAATCGAAGTCTTCAACAAAGCATTATTGAATGTGACGCCACTCATTGAGGTTCGCCCAAAGCGCGTTGGCGGTTCTGTGTACCAGGTTCCAGTAGAAGTAACTCCTAAGCGCCAGCAGTCCCTTTCTATGCGTTGGTTAGTTGGTGCTGCTCGTGACCGCAAAGGCATGCCGATGGCTCAGCGCTTGGCGCTTGAGCTTCTCGATGCTTCGGCTGATCAAGGCGCTGCTTTTAAGAAGAAGCAAGACGTCATCAAGATGGCACAGGCCAACAAGGCGTTCGCTCACTTGGCTGCTCGTTAATACTTCTCAGTCATCACGTGGCACATGGTTTTTATAGTGCCTTGAATTGCTTATATTGACAAATAACACATTATATTATAAAATATAATTATGCTCTTTTCACTTCTTCAGCTGACTCGGCTGGTGAAATGAGCAGTCCCTGTTCTTCGAAAGGAATCCCATGAACAGGCTTTTCGTTCTTTTAGTGCTGGTGTTCACCCTTTGCCCACTGGTCGGTTGCATAGGCTCCGGTTGTAAGGAGTCCTTGTTGATCGGCTCAGAGACTGCCAACGACTTTAAGTCCGAAGGCATCTGGGCTCAGCGAACGGTATTCCGAGTGGAGTATCGACTTGAGCGCTAAAGGACAGCCCCCTTCATCCCTTGTGGACGAAGCGGGGCTTTTTTTGAAGTATCTCCATTGCCACCAGATGGCAGAATCCGTATAGTTTGCGGGTTCTAAAAGCATCCTGCCTTGTTGGATGCTGCTGGATTTTTTTACGCCTCAATTCTCCTTTCTCATGGACCTCAAAAACCTTCGCAACATCGGAATCATCGCGCACATCGACGCCGGTAAAACGACGACGACAGAACGTATTCTTTTTTACACCGGTCGTAACTACAAAATCGGTGAAGTGCACGAAGGTGCCGCAACCATGGACTGGATGGAACAGGAGCGTGAACGTGGCATTACCATTACGTCTGCTGCAACGCAGTGTCACTGGAAGACTACGGATATTGAAGGCAAAGATATCGACTGTACCATCAACATTATTGATACCCCTGGTCACGTAGACTTCACGGCCGAAGTCGAGCGCTCTCTGCGCGTTCTCGACGGCGGTGTGGCCGTGTTCGACGGTTCCCAAGGTGTGGAACCACAAAGCGAAACAGTCTGGCGCCAGGCAGACAAGTACAGCGTGCCACGCATCGCCTTCGTGAATAAGATGGATAAAATCGGCGGCGATTTTTACATGTCACTCGGTAGCATCCACGATCGTTTGAGTAAGACGGCCGTCGCCATTCAATTGCCAATTGGTGCCGAAAGCGACTTCTCCGGCATTATCGATCTTGTCACTAAGAAGGCTTACAAGTTCGAGGGAGAGCATGGCGAAAAGCGCATTGAGATTCCAATTCCCGATGACATGGTCGAAAAGGTAAACGAGTACCGTGCTGTCCTTATGGAGCGTGCTGCTGAGTGCAAAGATGACCTGCTCGATATCTATTTGGAAAATGGTGCTTTGACGGACGAGCAACTGATGGTCGGCATTCGTGCTGGTACCGTCAGCGGTAAAATTTACCCAGTGCTGTGTGGTTCATCGCTCAAGAACATGGGCGTGCAGCTCATGATTGACGCGGTGGTGCGCTATTTGCCATCACCACTCGATGTGCCTCCAGCCAAGGGTATTAACCCTGATTCAGAGCAGGAAGAGACACGCTTGCCAAATAACGACCAACCGATCTCCGCTTTGGCATTCAAAATTGCCACGGATCCATTCGTTGGTAAATTAACCTTTATCCGCGTGTATTCGGGTGTTCTGAAGTCGGGCAGTTACGTTATTAACACCACCAGCGACAGCAAAGAGCGCATCGGTCGCTTGGTGAAAATGCACGCCAACAACCGTGAAGAAATTCAACAGGTGGAAGCAGGCGATATTGCTGCTGTCATCGGTCTGAAAGACACACGTACGGGCGATACACTCTGTGATGAATCGAAGCCAATTCAGCTCGAGAATATCACCTTCGCTGAGCCGGTGATCTCCGTTGCCGTGGAGCCAAAGACAAAGGCTGACCAGGAACGCATGGGTATTGCTCTCAGCAAACTTTCTGAAGAAGATCCAACCTTCCGTGTGCACACGGACGATGAAACCAGCCAAACCATTATCTCCGGAATGGGTGAGCTCCACTTAGACATCATTGTGGATCGTATGCGCCGTGAATTTAAAGTGGAGACCAACGTTGGTCAGCCACAGGTGGCGTATCGTGAGACAATCCAAAAGGAACTGGAGCACGAAGAGAAGTACGTCAAACAGTCCGGCGGTCGTGGTCAGTACGGTCACGTCGTCTTCAAGTTGACTCCTCAAGAACCAGGCAAAGGGTACGAATTTGAGAACAGTGTCGTCGGCGGTCGTATTCCTCGTGAATTTATCTCGCCTTGTGATAAGGGCTTCCAAGAAGGTATGAGCCGCGGTATTTTGGCCGGTTACCCTGTGGTCGACGTGAAGGTCGAACTGCTGGATGGTTCCTACCACGATGTGGACTCCTCCGAAATGGCTTTCAAAACCTGCGCCAGTATTGGTTTCCAGAATGCGGCTCGTAAGGCTGATCCAGTGATTCTGGAGCCAGTCATGAAAGTGGAAGTGGTGACGCCGGAAGATTATTTTGGTGATGTGATGGGTGACTTAAATTCTCGCCGTGGATTAATTCTTGGTCAGAGCGAACGTGGCCAGGCTAAAGTGGTTGTCGCCAACGTACCGCTCGGTAGCATGTTCGGTTACGCCACCGATATTCGCTCCATGACTCAAGGACGCGCTAGCTACACCATGGAATTTGCGCACTACGACAAAGTGCCACGCAATGTTGCTGAAGAAATCATCGCGAAGCGCGGTGGTGGTAGTAAGCGTTAACACTGTGTTTACTCGCTGGTACAGAAGAGGTAAGATGAACCTCTATGGCGAAGCGTAAATACACCGAAGAGACGTGGCGCACCGACCCTTGGTTTCGGGCTCTCAATCGTGCGTTGGTTCATTGTAAGACAGAGCAAGAGATGGCGGACTTGTTAAGGGATGTGGGCACATTGAGCGAGCTTCAGGCATGGGCCGAACGTCTAGAGGTGGCCAAGCAATTGGCACATGGCTATTCGTACCGCCAAGTGGCAGCAAACACAGGTGCGAGTACAACGACCGTCACACGTGTCGCTAAATTTATTGAGAACGGCGAGGGTGGGTACCGCACGTACTTAAAGAAACAGAAAGGTGAGGGGATTGGTCACGATAAATCTGCGACAGATTCTGTACCACGAGGTCTCCAAAAGGCCTCCACACTGCAGAAATATCTGAATAAATAAATTGTTCATATGAGTCACCAAACATTCATGCACCGCTGCCTCGAACTTGCAGAGAATGGTCGCGGAAAAACAGGCGTGAACCCGATGGTGGGAGCAGTCCTCGTTCGTGATGGAACAGTGCTTGCGGAGGCCTGGCATTCCGGATACGGAAATGCTCACGCAGAGCGAGAGTTAGCGGAAAAACTTGTACAAAAAATTAATTCAAAAGATATACTCTACGTGAATTTAGAACCCTGTTGTCACCACGGAAAAACGCCGCCGTGTACCGATATTATTATAGAAAAAGGTATCAAGACCGTGGTGTATGGCATGCAAGACCCCAATCCTGCTATAGCTGGGAAGGGGATTGCAGCCCTTCAGAAAGCCGGCGTCACTGTAATCGGGCCCATTGATCCCGTAAGTTGCCGTCGTTTGAATAGAGGCTTTGTGAGTCTCCAGGAGCAGCACCGACCGTGGTTTACCTTGAAGCGCGCGCAGACGACGGCAGGTGCAATTGCACATGAAGATGGCTCCCGGAAACAAATTACATCCAAGGAGCAAGACGCTTGGTCACACGAATGGTTGCGAGCCCGTCACGATGCAATTTTAGTGGGTGTTCAAACAGTCGTTGCGGATGATCCTCAGTTGAACGTTCGCTCCGGAAACAGCGTATCACCCCTGCGGATTATTCTTGATCCTCACGGACGCATTCCGCATGAGGCAAAAGTTGTCACCGATTCTCAAAACATGAATACAATTATTGTTCATAGTTTAGATGATACTACTGCGCTAAACGACTTAAAAGAACGTGGAAATCGACTGGTCTATATTCCTATGATGGAGACCAGTTTTGATCTCCAGGCGCTCAGTAAATTTTTAGTAACACCAACGGAAGGCTGGAATGGAATCACCAGTGTGCTGGTAGAAGGGGGTGCGACCACGTGGCGCACGTTTAAAGCAGCTGGCCTCGTAGATGAAGAGGTGACGCTGATAGGAGATTAGGCTTTCCGCTTGAGACGTACATAAAACCGACTGCCTTTATTCTCCTCACTCTCTACCCAGACAGAGCCGCTCGCTTGCTCGACGATTTTTCGAGCAATATAAATACCAATGCCGTTTCCGACCGGTTTTATTTTGCTAGCGTTCGTACCCCGGTGGAATTTTTGAAATACCTGATTTAATTCATCCTTCGGAATGCCACAACCCTGATCCTCAATACAGAAGAGAGCATAACGCCCATCCTCTTTAGCGGTAATAGCGACAGCACTATTCGAGGGTGAATACTCGCTGGCATTCTCTAAAAATTCTCGCAGCACACCCACCATTAATTTTGGGTCGATACAGACGGTAAGATTTTTCGTACAGGATTCTGTAATTGTCTGTCTGCGCGCTAAACGGTAGGGCTCGGAGAGAGCAACGGCTTCGGTGACTAGGTCGCAGGCAGGCACGCAGAGTGGCTTTCCAATCAGTGATTCTTTATCCATAGAAGCAACTTGCGCCAGGGTCTCTACAATTTCACTCATACGCTTTACGGCTACACCCATTTCTTTACAGGGGTTATGTTCGTCTGTCTTGCAATCGTGTTTTTCGCACATGATTTCCATCCACCAGCGAATCGTAGCAATCGGCGCCCCTAATTGGTGCATAGCCAGTTCTAGCATAGAACGGCGTTCTTGCTCAATTTGGTGGAGTGCTTCCAACCGGCGTTTCCAGGTGTACACGAAAATGAGAATCCCAGTGACTGCTCCAATGAGAGCAAGTAACAAGACGGCGACAGGACTAAAAGCACTGCGTGCGCTCACGGTGAATTCCGTTGCGTCCATGTCGATGCCGAGAATAGCGATCACCCTGCCGGAGGCATCAACAATAGGGGAGTACCCGGAAATGAAAGAGCCCCATTGGTCATAGGTTATTTCTGCATCTACCGCGGGTCGCAGGAATGCTTCGCTTTCCAGCGCTGGGATGCCGGTCACGTCGTAGGTGTCGCCAGGGTACGACGCTTGTTCATCTTCCTCGACAATGCCGTTTCCATTCTCATCCAACTCGTCGTCAGTTTTTAATGAGTCCGCGTCCGCCACGAATTCCAAATGATTTGGCTGCTCGGTACGTCGCATTATGTACACGTAACGGGCTTCGGGCATAGCGGCGCGAATGGCTTGCAGTTGAGAAACTAAGCGTTGAAACGATGCTGTCGTCATATCATCTTCCGAATGCACAGCTTCCACATCTGCCGCGTTAAATTTCTGTGAGGCAACCGCGGCAATAGTCATCAACTTGCTGCGCAGTTGTTCCTCCATCACGGTTTTTCCGTGGAGGAATAACAGAAGGCCTGTCACCATCAGCGCTACTAAAAGACTGAGGCTGAGCGCCAAAGCAGACACATACGAACCCAGTTTTTTATGTTTTTGTGTGTGTTTCATTCTCATCACTATTATACCATAAACGCACCTATTTTACTAGAAGTGTGGTCCCTCTTTCGTCGCTACTGCCAGCGTAAAAACAGGGGTTCATCTTTCATAAATTCGCTTACTACATGTGTGGCTTTATGCCGTGATAGTATTTTTTAGGGCATCGATTTTTTCTCGAAACATCAAATATTTGGCTCCCCGCCTCGTAATTTTAATTTTTTATTTCTCTTCATTTCCGTGGCAGTTTGATTCTTGACCGTGAGGTGGGCATCCCATATCTTGTATCGTTGTTGCTGTCCTACCACAACATTTAGTGTCCATTCCCTTTTACATGTTATGAACCCTGCTTCACCGACGAGTCCATCACACACCGCACACGACAAAAAACGGGTGAATCAGAAGACCGGCAAGGGAATGTCCATTTGGCGTGTTTTTACGACGCCGGGCAGTGACCCCCTTGATGAAGTTACCTACGAAAAGCGCACCAGCCGCATCAGTAATACCAATGGTTCGGTCGTTTTTGAAATGGAAGGCGCGGAAGTCCCCGCCGATTGGAGCCAGGTGGCCACGGACATTGTGGTGAGTAAATACTTCCGCAAAGCGGGAGTGCCTCAGTACGACGACCGTGGGAATGTTCTGAAAGATGCGAACGGTAACGTCGTCACCGGCCCTGAGCGCTCCGTAAAACAAGTGGTGCGTCGCTTAGCTGGTTGCTGGCGTTTTTGGGGAGAGACACACGGCTACTTTGAAACGGCTCAAGATGCTCAAGCGTTTGAAGATGAATTGAGTTACATGTTGGTGCACCAAATGGCCGCACCAAACAGTCCGCAGTGGTTCAACACTGGTCTCCACTACGCGTACGGCATCACCGGAGTACCTCAGGGTCACTACTACTGCGATCCTGCTACGGGCGAGGTCAAACGCAGTGTCGACTCCTACACGCACCCACAGCCCCACGCTTGTTTCATTCAGTCTGTCGATGACGACATGGTGAACAGCGGCGGCATCATGGATCTCTGGGTCCGTGAAGCGCGCCTCTTTAAGTTCGGTTCCGGTACCGGCACCAACTTCAGTAATTTGCGTGGTGACGGTGAGCCGCTCTCTGGTGGCGGCCGCAGCTCGGGTCTGATGAGCTTCCTTAAAATTGGTGACCGCGCCGCGGGGGCCATTAAGTCTGGTGGTACCACTCGTCGCGCTGCCAAAATGGTGTGCCTCGATCTTGATCACCCCGATATCGAAGCCTTCATTAATTGGAAGGCAAACGAAGAGAAAAAAGTAGCCGCCCTCGCCAAAGCTGGGTACGACATCGACTTTAACGGTGAGGCCTACCAAACCGTCTCTGGTCAAAACTCCAACAACTCTGTTCGGGTACCACACGCCTTCTTTAAGGCCGTGGAACAAGACAGCGATTGGCATCTTTTCTGGCGCACCGAATTACGAACAGCAGAAAAAGAAAATCGTGAACCAAAGCCAAGTAAGACGCTGAAGGCGCGCGAGCTATGGGACAAAATCGGTTACGCCGCTTGGGCGTGCGCTGATCCAGGCGTGCAGTACGATACAACCATTAATGACTGGCACACGTGTCCCACCGACGGTCGTATTAATGCTAGTAACCCCTGCAGCGAATACATGTTCCTGGACAACACGGCCTGTAACTTAGCGTCCATCAACCTGATGCGCTTCTACAATGAAGAGCACGGTTTCGATTTGGAAAAGTACAAGCACGCCATTCGTCTCTGGACCATCGTGCTCGAAGTCTCTGTGCTTATGGCTCAGTTCCCAAGCCCAGAGATTGCGGCTCTCAGTTATGAGTTCCGCACGCTCGGTCTTGGCTTCGCCAACTTGGGCGCCATGCTGATGCAAATGGGTATTCCCTACGATTCACCAAAAGCTCGCTCCATTTGCGGTGCGCTGACGGCCATCCTTACCGGTGAGTCGTACGCAACGTCTGCTGAAATGGCGAAGCACCTTGGGACATTCCGTGGTTACGATCGTAATCGGGAATCCATGCTTAAGGTCATCCGCAACCACCGCCGGGCTGCCTACAACGCTGCCAAGAACGAATACGAGCAGCTCAATGTGGTACCAGTGGGTATCGACCAAAATGTCTGCCCCAGCGACATGCTGGTGGCCTCTAAGGAGTGTTGGGACCGCGCCCTGGCCCAAGGTGAAAAGTATGGCTACCGCAACGCTCAGACCACTGTCATCGCTCCTACCGGCACCATCGGGCTCCTGATGGACTGTGACACAACGGGTGTCGAGCCTGACTTCGCTCTTGTGAAATTTAAGAAGCTGGCGGGTGGTGGTTACATGAAGATTGCCAACCAATCAGTGGCACCTGCATTGCATGCACTCAATTACACTGATGCCGAAGTGAAAGACATTATGCAGTACGTCATGGGTACGCTCAGCCTTGAAGGCGCTCCCCACGTGAATCGTTCGACACTCACCGCAAAAGGATTCACCAACGAAGACATTGCAAAGGTGGAAAAGAATCTGCCCACCATGTTCGAACTCAGTTTCGCCTTTAACCGTTGGACGCTGGGCGATGAAACGCTCAAGCGCCTCGGTTTCACCGAAGCCCAATTTGAAAAGCCAGATTTTGATCTGCTTCGCGCTCTTGGTTTTACCAAGGAGCAAATCGAAGAAGCCAACGTCCACATCTGTGGTCATATGACTGTGGAAGGCGCGCCTAAATTACAAGCAGACCATTTGCCCGTCTTCGACTGTGCCAACAAGTGCGGCAAAATCGGTAAGCGCTTTATCTCCGCTGAAGGCCACATCCGCATGATGGCGGCTTGTCAGCCATTCATCTCGGGGGCCATCAGCAAAACTATTAACCTGCCAAACGAAGCGACCATCGAAGATATTAAGAATGCTTACTTCCTCAGTTGGAAGCTGGGTTTGAAAGCGAACGCCCTTTACCGCGACGGTAGCAAGATGAGCCAAGCTCTCAGCAATAAGTCCGATAAGAAAGAGGAAGAAGCCGTGAAGGAAGTGGAGGTCATCGAAAAAATTGTCATTAAAGAAGTACCACGCCGTCGCAAACTGCCGGATGAACGTCTCTCCATTACGCATAAGTTCTCCGTGGCGGGTCACGATGGGTACTTGCACGTCGGTCTCTACGAAGATGGCAAGCCTGGTGAAATCTTTATTAAGATGAGTAAAGAGGGTTCCACACTCTCGGGAGTGATGGATACACTCGCGCTCAGTCTTTCGATGAATTTACAGTACGGCGTCCCACTCGAGGTTCTCTGCGAAAAGTTAGCACACCTGCGTTTCGAGCCAATGGGTATGACCATCAATAAAGA
>CAZXUD010000004.1:0-21102 GCA_964643805.1 uncultured Candidatus Peribacteria bacterium
GAAAGATTAAGTTTGCGTGCTTCCTTACCACGGTCTTCAAAGAATTTTGTAAGCGTGTTGTAGAACAACATGCCAACTTCCTGGCGTGACAGTTCCCCAAATCGAGAACGCATACCCTTAGAATCACGCAAAATACTTTCGGGTAATGGCGGTTGGTTTTTAGCATTACCACCGGTATTAATTCCCCATTGATCCATACGTGCATACCAATCCATAACTTCACCTGTATTTTTTTCTTGTAGAACAGACAAACATGCCTGCTCGCGCACGCCGTCTATCTTCAATTCCTTTGCCCAGTAATTAGGTAACGTTTGTTCTGCTGGTTTCAACTTCTTCTCTTTTCCAAACCAGGTTCGTACTTTATCTCCTGCGCCATCCCACCAGGCTTCACCCTTTGTATGTTTTGTATAAAGCCCATAAGCAACGGAGCCGAGACCTACAAATAGGCCCGCATTGACGAAATTATTGCGATCTTTTTTCAGAGTATTCCAAGCAGTTTTTATACCCATTATTGCTACAAACCACATAACGGCTGAGCCAACAGGATGCGACTGAATATCCTTCATGTATTCCCACATGTTGGCTGCTGTTTCTTCAATTTTCTCTACACCTGTAAGTTCTTTACGGAGTTTCTGGCGCTGTTCAAACGTCTGTCGAACCGCATGTTCAGATTCCAATAAACTTTGAGACACAGTGTGCAGTACAGCACGTACATCGTTGGCCTCCATTCCATATGCCTGAGGATCTTGTGAATTAGCAGGCCAATTATTTTGAATGTACCAATTTAAGGCAGACAAGAACTGCACATTGCTCGGGGTGTTAGGCATTCGTCCATTTAAGAACTGGTATGCACTTGCAGGGGTTGAGTCCCACGTTGCTGCAGAATCTAGTGAATTAATATTCTGCGCCAAACGAGGCCCAGACTTTCTCCCTTGTCGGGACTGAATGTATTCATGACGAATACGTTGACCGAGAGTTACATTGAAAGTATTCAGTGCTTCCTCGGGTCCAAGTTCATTAACAGACACTCCGGCGTAGATACTCTTAAGGCGCTTCATTTCAACTGTGTCTTGTTTATCTTTCAATAAGGTACGCACTCCACTTGTTCTATTTTTAAGTGCTTCCTGAACTTCATTTATTTTTCCCTGCCAAACCAAGAGCAATAAATTCAAATATTCTTGGCGACTCATCATCTCACGAGATGCCATTTCACCAGCCTGTGCCTCTATAGTTGGTGGTCGTACACCAGCCGATTCCAACGCTGTGTTCAACTGTTTTTTTGAATCCAAATAACGATCAATCGTAATGTCTCTAATTATAGAATCCGTCATCACTCCATGTGCATGGAATTCAGTGTTTGCATTATTAATACGAGCCAGATACTGATTACCAATTTGTGCGGAATCAGCGAGCTTGCTCAATTTCTTTTGGTTGCTTTCGGGCATGTTTCCTTCCATTTTTAAGTAATCTCCTACTGCACTTGGGTTTTTCTTATTCTCTTCAGGAATATTGAAAGCATCAAAAGCTGGATTAATTGCAGCCACTGGTAACTCTGAAAAAGCTGAATATTTGATAGTGTTCTGCACCATAGAATGAACCAACAGTGATGCAAAATACGAACGATCAATAGGATTTTGTAATTCAGGATGTCTGCCTAATTCAACTGAACTAAGATACGTATCTAAAGCATTTTTCAAAGCAGGGTTTTCTTGCAGTGCATTTCCTGCACTTAAAATTTCATTAGCTTGATTAAGATCAGCAAAGCGGCAGAGCCTCGACTCTGTATGGAGCGATTTCTGTTTGCCGAAGTTAAAAGAAAAATTTGTCATTAATGTGCAGGTCCGGAACCTTTCCCAGAACTTTTACCCCAAGTCACAAAACCATGAGCTGCTTTTCCAATAGACCAGCCAATTGCTTTTGGTATGTTCAAAGCAACTCCCACAGGAGTAAGCACTAACTTCCAACCTTCAGTCACATAGTCCCAACCACTCACTGGTTCTTTTAGATTCTTAACATGAAACGCCTTCATAATTTGATAACGCATATGACCCAGTGCCCATAAGCCTAAGGGGACACCTAACGCCGCTGTAGCTATTGGTAAAACAAGTTGTGAAGTATTCACCGCAGCAATAGTTGTGCCTTTTAAAACTGCTGATCCAGCAGTCAAAGATGCGCCGTATGCTGCAGCACTTCCTGCTGCAAGCAGGGTTCCGACTGTTACAATTTTACCACGAAGGTTTCTCTCGGCCTCATTGGCCTTTTTAGCTTTTTCATCAGCGTTATCGTGGCTTCCTCCATGTCCCCCTTCAGCAGTATGTGGATGTGCTGATTGAGTATGTGGCGGAGTAGTCGTATTTTCCGGATGTGCTGATGGAGTATGTGGCGGAGTAGTCGTATTTTCCGGATGTGCTGGTGGAGTATGTGCTGGAGTAGTTGCATGTTCCGGTTGTGGTGCAGGTGCTCTTTCTGGCACTGCTTCATCTTCCTCGTCTTCGTCTTCATCATCATCTTCGATAGGAGCTGGTCTTAACGCAGCATCGACGTTTATTCCCCTATCTGCTAATTGCTGTCTAACCAGATCAATAATTTCGTCGTTTGTATGTCCTTGAATATTTACAACAATATCATCCGCAAGAGGGACAGCTTCCGCATGTTCATCAGGATCAAACGGTGATTCTGGTGGTCTTGGATTTGTCATTTGTGGGTGTTAATTTTTCTAATAATTATACCAAAAAACACCCACTTTTACCAGCCTCTAAACCCACTCAATTCCGTCTTTTAAGAGCGAATAGCAGCCCTATTAAACCAACGACTCCAAGAATCGACGCTTCAACCCACCTATCGGTCGTTTCTGCAGTTGTAAGATTTGATGAGAGAATCGTTAAATTCTGGTGTGAAACGGGTATATGAATATCAAAAATAGAGGCTAAAAGCTCATTCCTGTACTTCACCTTCCACGGTAATTTTGCCTTCATACTAACTGCTTTTTTGGTGACCTTATAATCCTCTTTTAGCTCTAATTCTAGGGCTCTATTGAGTATTAAATTTTGACCAAGAGAGTCTTCAACTAATAGATCTACTCGGTGAATACCGGCTGGAAGCGGTGGAGGAATAATAATCTCCCACGAGCCATCAGTCTGAATATTTGCTTGTACAGAAAAGGATTTATCTATAATTGCTTCCACATTTTTCACTGGAAATGGTTTACCCGTAAGCACTAATCCTTTTCTTACATAAACTTTATATTTTGGCTTCATGTAGGACTCAACATAGTTTTTGTACTTAAGAATTATATCCCTGTTTTCTTCTGTCTTAAGAATTGGGTCAGTCCCCTGCTCGACTTCGAATCCATCAGGCAAGCCATCGGTGTCTGAATCTGGATTCTGAGGATCCGTCTGGTAAAGATATTCTTCACGATCATCAGGGAGAAAATCTCTGTCTGCATCAGGGGCATTCTTCTCTGGTAGAAAAGCGATACACGTATTGGCTCTCCCTGGCGTTGGGACATCAGTGATACAGCCATTTAAATCGCTCACTGCACTTTGCCCCTTCTTCGTTTTTCCATACTTCAAATCTGTTTTAAGTTCACTGAGTGGTGAAATCAGACGTACCTCATCACCACCATTATTTAGAGCGATGCGAAACTGTTCTTTAGAGAGCACTAAAAACCCAAAGCCAGGCACCACTAGATTTGGCAGACTTACAGGCGCACTCCCCTCACCTTCTGCATCATCTATGAGCCAGCCAAGGAGTGACACAGCTCCTGAGGCTGTATTGGCAATTTCAATCCACTCATCTTCACCGCTCTGAGGTGATGGATAGACTTCACTGATGAACAACGAGTCAGGATATGAAGATTTGAGAGTTGTGTAAGCAGCAATAATGGTGTCTGAACGAAGTACAGAGCCACTTGAATTGCGCTCTGCATACACTGCCAAAGTGATATCCTCATTGACCAAATAACTACCTGTGAAGGCTACGTACGAACCCGAGTTAATGGAGAGGTATAAGTCTGCTTTTACCGAGGGTACGAAATTCACCAACGTGCCTGTGCCAACAATGCCTGGTTTTGGTTCTACCGAAACCGTGAGTCCGAATTCGTCGAGCAATTGCTCTTCGGTTACCTCCTCCTGGTTCATCTGAATTACCTTCGATGCTTCGTCATCGTTCCACAAACCTAACCGTGCAGCCTTGGCTTCTAACTCGAGGGCTTTGTATTCCTCTTGGCGAATAAATGGGAAGCGAAGGTATGCATACGCCAGTCCGCTGCGCAAAAGTCTAGATTGTACAGATAGTCCATTTTCGGTATAGACGTAGGCTAAGAGCCGATCGTACTTATCCCAAATTTCTGAATCAAATTCTAGTTCAATTTTTTTGTTTAATAGTAGGGCTTTAGTTAAATTAGATGATTCAAATCCAAACCGCTCAATTACCTTACTCGGGTGCACTGTCTCTGGTGTATCAATCCCCAGCATCCTTACACGGATACTTGATTTTGATGTGCCTTGAATGCCTAGCCACCGCCTCTTAAGGGGGTCTGGAATACGATTTAAATGATCAATATCAGTAAGGACAACGTCGAAGGTATCGCCATCGACAACGTTCACGACCTTCGCTTGTACCCTTTCCGTGATGACCTCTGGCCTACGATAGATTCTTCCCTCAACCGCCTCGGTCCACCCGAAGATCGAAGTGACGTAACCATCGGGATCCAGAAGCCTCACAACATCCTCGCCATTGACCAGATTAATACCCGTTGTGAGCACACTTAAACGGATGGTTTCCATTGGTGAAAGCAGATAGGAAACCAGCGGGAAGGGCTGGCTTCCCCCAGCCTTGTTATCAAGCGACCAGCCATCCAATGCTTTGGAGACCTCTCCAACGTTGGTTATTTCTATCCATTCAGCGGTCTCATCTTTCCCTACAGGATTTGGTAAGGCCGCTGTGACTGCTAGGGATTCACCTTCGTAACGACGCTCAGCAGTTCTAAAGAGGTTGGCTTTCTCGGGACTCGGAAAAGGCGTCCACACGAAGGCCCCGTCCGTACGCAGAGCGTACGACTCGCCTTCTGGTGGTTTGGAATAGGTAACAGAATCGGCCAGGTAAGGGTTCTCCCGATTGGAACCCGGACTGAAAAGACGCACCTGGTCCTTGTCGTTATTTAGGGAGATCTTGGTTTGTTTCCGGGGTAATAAAATCCACTCCCAAGGGAGAACATATTCCCCGTCTAATCGGTAGGGCTTACTACCCTCCTCGCCATCGTCTAGTTGCCACCCGCAAAGGGAGACAGACTCACCACTATTGTTGGCGAGCTCAATCCACTCACCGATCTCTTCGTCCCCGTAAGGATCAGGCAAAAATTCGTTGATGCGGACACCGCTGTACGAGAGGACTTGGCAGGTGGGGATGGCCGGTTCATTTTTAGATTTTGCGCCACCCGACGATGGCTTTTTTGGCTTCTCGACTACGTGAAACTGTTTCGTCTGTATTACTGTAGTACCACAGTGAGTAACAGCCGAAAGTTGAACGTGATGATCGCCAACGGAAGAAAAGGCGTGCGATGGGGGATTACAACTCTCACTTAAAAAACCATCCGAGTACTGCCAGTGACAGGTGGTGGAAGCGAGCGATCCCGAGGCAAAAGTGGCCGTCAAATTGACGCTCAAAGTTCCCTCTCCGACGATTACTCCTGACCCCGTTTGAGATCCATTGTGGCTTTGAACTTCGATGCCGATATTGGGATCCAATAATTCGTTCGGTTTTCCCTCCGTCGGAACGCAGAAAGGCTGCCAGTTACCTTCTAAGTTTCGACCGTAACTTACCTGCTCGGCTGTTTCTGGGTACGACCAATGGTCGATGACAGTACTGCCCCTCATTAAGGAAAGTTCCTCCCCGGTATTCGTGAGCGATAAACCGGACACGGACTTCCTCAAAGATAGATATTCATTCGCCTCGAGAATGAAGCCACTGGCCGTCGCCCCTGATTCCGTGCGCTGATTGGGAATGAGATACGACGTGGAAGTATCGTGGAGAGTCCAGCCCGCGATATTCTCACTGCCGGTTCCAAAGTTCGCAATTTCAATCCACTCATGGTCATCAACGCCAATCGGGTTTGCGAGAACCTCCGTAATAAAAACCGATGGCAGAAGAACCACTCCGGTCATCATGGAACTCGACGAGGAAGAAACACTTGATGAGGATTCACTTGAACTACTGGAACCGCTGCCCGTAGGAATATCCAGGATGAAGCCTGATGCCGAACTGGAGCTGCTGGAAGAAGATGGTGAGGGAGATACAAACCTAGGAAATTTTGGTGTGCCGAAAATCAGCACATCAGCATCGAAGCCAATGCTGGTTATTGCAGTGATCCAGTTGCTCGCTAAAGCACCGGAGGCAGTCACATCAATTCGCTCCATACTTCTTTTGGCTCCCGTGCCAGAAGGATTTTCACCAGCGAAGGGCGCACCGACCCCATCATCCACTTGATCGACTACAACGCCACTCGCATTGTAGAGACGCAGCCGCAACTTTGTATTCGGCAAACTGACAGCAGTGGTAATGATGTCCGCATCAAAAGAGAGACGCGACTCGTTGGCTCCATAGTTACTAATGAGTAAGTACTGGCCAGAACCAATCACTCTTCCTGAACCAAACTGAACGATGACTGCCTCACTCCCATTGGAACCGAGCGTCATAAGTGACCAGCCGCTGACATCGGTATCTTCGAGACCGAATAGTTCCACCCACTCATCAGCGGTTGAAAGGTCGGACCCAGCCCACATGACTTCTGTTATGACGACACGAGCATTCGCCGGTGTAAATGCAAAAGCGGCGATCGCCGTCAGGGTCATCAATGCCAGAATCCGAACCAAAGGGAGCAAGGAACGCATCACCACCCATTTTCATCATTAAAATATGCCTTGGTTGGCTCTCCGCTAGCTGAATATAGGTCAATCTGCCCTTTAACTCTGAGCAACGCGGGAAAGGCCGTTCTAGCCCCTTAGGGAACCCATCTTTTTCTTGCTCGGTGACTGCAAGTAAGACATGCTAGGGTTACTTTTGAATTCCTTCCTTCTGTGAGGTCTAACTCGGTGGAGAAACTTGATTCTGACGCTTTAAAACTATGACACAACGGAATCCGCAACGGGACTAATTGTAGACCTTTCGGTCGGAAGGCGCTTTCTAACGTCTTCCCACTCATCTCATGGATAACATCGTCGTCTTCTTAGGCTCCTTTGGCGGGCTGTTGATAGGTTTGCTTGCCGGTTACTTTTGGTTCTCCAAAGGTAAACAGGTCAGTGCCAAACTGCAGCAGCAAATTAACGAGCAAGAGAATCAGTTACAGAACGTAAAGCACAAAATTACCCAAGCGCAGAACGAGGTAAAAATTGCGGAAAATGAAGCACGCGCTACCGCGAAAGAAATTCTCAGTGAGGCGAAGATACACGCTGCCGAAATGGAATCGAAGTTAGAGGCAGAACAAGCCCGCTTACAAGAAAAGGAGAAAGGTCTCGATGAAAAAGTGAAGGAGGTCGATCGGCAACGCCAATCACTCACGACAAAGGAAGAGGAAGTGAAGGGGTTGCAAAGTGAATTAACGGATGCCGCCGCCAAACACCGCGAGGCGTTAGAGCACATCGCTAAATTGAGTGAGAAGGAAGCGAAGGAACAATTAAAAACCGAGCTGGAACACGAATATGGCGATTTCTTTGCTGAGCAGATAAAGAAGCAAAAGGAATTGGCAAAAGTCGATTATGAAGAAGAAGCAAAAAACCTGATGGTGGAAGCCATGCATCGCTACGCATCGGAAGTCGCTACAGAGTCCACTGCGACCATCGTCCAATTACCGTCCGATGATGTAAAGGGAAAGATCATTGGTAAGGAAGGTCGCAACATTACTGCCTTTGAACAAATGACGGGCGTCGACATCATTATTGATGACACCCCAGGCGCCATTATTATTTCTGGTTACGATCTTGCGCGTCGCTACGTGGCGAAGCTCGCCATGGAAAAATTGGTGAAGGACGGCCGCATTCAGCCAGCACGTATTGAGGAGGTTGTTGAGAAGATGAAAAAGGAAGTCGGCAAAATGATGTTGGAATTCGGTAAGCGTGCCACGGAAGAACTTGGCATTACCGGTTACCCACAAGATCTCTTAAAGATTATTGGTCGTCTTCGTTTCCGCACCAGTTACGGTCAGAACATTTTGAAGCACTCGGTAGAAATGGCACACCTTGGCCGCATGTTGGCGGAGGAAATTGGTGCTGACGTTCAAGTAGTTGTGGAAGGCTGCTTGCTCCACGATGTAGGCAAGGCGCTCGACCATGAAGTTGCAGGCACACACGTAGAAATTGGTGTGGAGATTTGTAAGCGCTTCAAAGTGCGTGACGAAGTCATTCACTGTGTTGCAGCGCATCACGAAGATATTCCAATGGCATCGCCAGAAGCATTCGTCGTGGCTGCGGCCGACGCCATCTCCGGCGCGCGCCCAGGGGCGCGTCGCGAATCCTTTGAGGCTTACATCAAGCGCCTCAAAGAGTTAGAAGAAGCGGCGAAGAGTTTCCCAGGTGTGGAACGTGCCTTCGCAATTTCTGCCGGACGCGAAGTGCGCGTGTACGTTGATACCGGAAAAATTAATGACCTAGAGCAGGAGAAGCTCGCGAAAGACATCACGAAGAAAATTGAAGACACGCTCACCTACCCAGGTGTCATTAAAGTGAATGTCATCCGCGAACGACGCGTGCTGGAAACGGCCAAGTAAGGAACAGAAAGACAGGGAAGAACGGAAGGACTGCAATAGAGATTGCGTCCTTCCTAACATTCCTGTCCTTCCTGTCTTTCGTCTTTTCTGGTATAATAAGGGTGATGCAAAAACACATTCTCTTCGCGCTGATTGCACTCTCTGTCGCTGCCCCTTTGCATGCTCAGGAAACAGAGGAGCCGGTGTTTTACCGTAGTGGCCAAGAAGTTCAGGTAAAGCCACAAGCACGTCCTTCTGAACCAGAAACCGAACCTGTTACTGAAGAGCCTACAACGACGGAAACTATTCCCGAGTCGGAACCAGTCGTTGAAGAAACAACGGAAATCCCAGTTGTAGAAGAGCCTCTCGTCGAACCAACCACAATGGTAGAAGAGCAACCAGAGGACACTGACGTTACGGATCCGGCTGTTCAAACAAACGTCCTCTCCTTACTTAGCTGGCCAACAATTATTTTGGCACTCGCTGCCTTAGTGATTGGTGGTGGATTTGCCTACTTCAGTTTCCGCGGCTCGTCCTTCGGTCGTACTATTGGAACGACGAGTGTGGCAACCGAAGCCCCACCTCCTCCTCTTGAGGAAAACACCCACAAGCTAGAACAAGCGTTGGAAGAAATGAAAACACAACAGCGTTAATCCGCCAGCACATACCGCTGTCTGTTCTTAGCGATGAGCTGATCTTTGACGAGCCCCTTTAATAATTGTTGGAGCCAGTCATGATGTTCCTGCGACCAGTCTAGACAAACGTTGGTTCCAAGCTCTTCTAAACTGAGTCCCCTTTCAGCGTCGCGTAATTCCTCAATCACTTTGCCTCGGAATATTCGATTCGGAATAAACCGACTGCCGACGAGCCGGCCGGGTTCTGTACTTGGCTTCCGCTTGGTAGGCGCCTTCACTTTGTACGCTGCTTTGCAAAGACCTTTCGCCGTGAGCGGGCAAATGTCCCACTTGGGATTTGTCTTGGTGCAAACCAATGAGCCAAAGTCCATCAGCGCGGCATGCCAATCGGCCGTGGTGAAGCGCGTGTCCTTGAGCGCCTCCTTTAATACCTCATCGGCCAGCTTGAGCAGGTACGCATCATTCTTTCGCCACGTTCCATCCGCACTTTCCGCACCGACGAACGTGCGGTGGAGAATGCGACGGATGTTGGTGTCTAAACAAGGAGTGGGCAGCTGGAATGCAAAGTTACGAATGGCCGCCGCGGTATAATGACCGATGCCAGGCAATGCTTGGAGCTCATCCATTCCCTGTGGAAATGAGTCTTGAACCGCGCGCGCTGCGTCTCGTAAACGTAAGGCCCGATTGTTATAACCCATACCGCGCCACGCCAAGAGAACATCTTTATTACTTGCCTGCGCTAACGCGCGAGCGGTTGGGAACCGACGAAGCCACTCTTTATAGATAGGAATGACCCGCGACACCTGCGTTTGCTGCAGCATTATTTCGGAAACCAAAATTTGGTAGGCACGTTGGCCATCATTCTTCGTTGTTAAATCTCGCCACGGTAACGTTCTTTTATGGGTTTCAAACCACGTCCAGAGAACCTCGGTAAAGGCAGAAATATGATCAAACCGGTCCATGCGTTGTATTGTACTGCGAGGGGTGCTGGTTCCAAAGTTCTCTCAAAAGAGAACGTTTCTAAGTGAAATCTAAATTTTCGGAAGGCCAGACCCTCGTTCCTGCCGAAATTTTCCGTTCTATTTGGCGGAAATATGTTGACTCAACCTTTCTAACTTCGTAGACTTTTGCGGCTAAAGAGCAACGCTCTGTTTATTTCGTTGCAATTTTCCCCCTTTCTCCTTCCCACTATTATCATGGCCGACAAGAAGTTTGATCGCAGTAAGCCCCATATGAACGTAGGTACCATTGGTCACGTCGACCACGGTAAGACCACGCTCACTGCTGCTTTATCTGTGAATTTCTCACCAGAAGGAGAGAAGAAAGCCTACGACCAAATCGACAACGCTCCTGAAGAAAAGGAACGTGGTATTACCATTAATACCTCGCACGTTGAATACGAGTCGGCCAAGCGCCACTACGCTCACGTCGACTGTCCTGGACACGCTGACTACGTCAAAAACATGATCACGGGTGCCGCTCAAATGGATGCTGCCATTCTTGTGGTAAGCGCCGCTGACGGTCCAATGCCACAGACTCGCGAACACATTCTCTTGGCTCGCCAAGTGAACGTGCCTCACGTTGTGGTGTTCTTGAACAAGGTCGACATGGTGAAGGATCCTGAGTTGTTGGAATTGGTGGAAGTAGAAGTCCGCGAACTCTTGAACAAGTACGAGTTCCCTGGTGACACCACTCCTATTATTAAGGGTTCCGCTTTGAAGGCTGTGGAAGGTGATGCTGATAACATTGCTAAATTGAAGGAGCTGCTCGACGCTTTGGATGCAATTCCTGAGCCAAAGCGCGAACTGGATAAGCCATTCCTTATGCCAGTCGAAGACGTCTTCTCCATTAAGGGTCGTGGCACCGTCGCTACGGGTCGTGTGGATCAAGGCAAAGTGAAGATCAACGAAGAAGTTGAATTGGTTGGTATTGGTGCTACCCGCAAAGTCGTTGTGACGGGCGTGGAAATGTTCCACAAACTCCTCGACGAAGGTATGGCTGGCGACAACGTCGGTCTTCTCCTCCGCGGTATTGAGCGCGAAGAAATCCAACGTGGACAGGTGCTTGCCAAGCCAGGCAGCATTACGCCACACACAAAGTTCGATTCTGAAGTCTACGTTCTTACGAAGGAGGAAGGTGGTCGCCACACTCCATTCTTCAAGGGCTACAAGCCTCAGTTCTACATCCGCACAACGGACGTAACCGGCTCTGTTGAATTAGCTGCAAACGTAGAAATGGTCATGCCAGGTGACAACGTGAAGTTCACGGTCACCCTCGGCGCTCCAATCGCTCTTGATGCTGGTACACGTTTCGCTATTCGCGAAGGTGGCCGCACAGTTGGAGCTGGTGTTGTGACCAAGGTGATCGAGTAATCTGCAAGTAAAGGGGCGGCGCAAGCCGCCCCACTTAAAACTCCCTGCTCTTTTTCTTCCCCTGCTTATGAACCCAACCAAAGCCAAAGCAAAGAAGCCTGCTGCTAAGAAAGCGGCTCCAAGCAAAAAGCCTGCTGCTAAGAAAGCAGACACAGCGGCTGTGGTTGAGCAGAAGAAAGAGCCTGAAGCAAAAGCAAAGAAGACTGAGCATAAGATCGACTCCATCCGTATTCGGTTGAGCGCTTTTGACCATGTCGTCTTAGATGAAGCGACGTCGAAGATTATTGATACTGCAGAACGCAGCGGTGCTATTGTGCACGGTCCGATTCCTTTGCCTACCAAGATCCGCAAGTTCACCGTCAACCGCTCCACGTTCGTTCACAAGAACGCTCGTGACCAGTTTGAAATGCGTATTCACCGCCGGTTAATTGACCTGAAGGAAACGACCTTCAAAACCATGGAAAGCTTGCAGAGCTTAAGCCTGCCAAGCGGTGTGGATATTGAGATTAAGATGGGCTAGGGTACAAATATGTCCGTCTTCCTCACAATTGCTGTTATCCATTTCTTGGCTTTAATAAGCCCTGGACCAGACTTTGTAATGGTGACCAAAAACAGCCTTTCGTACTCTCGGAAGACAGGAATTGTGACGTCTTTGGGCATTGCTTTTGGCTTAGGCGTTCATTCACTTTATTGTCTGCTCGGAATTGGCCTGCTGATTTCTCAATCGATTCTTCTCTTCAATATTATCAAGTACATTGGTGCCGCATACTTGTTATTCATTGGTTGGAAAGCGCTGATGAGTAAATCGAAAAAATCTACCACCGTCGAAACCCTCCAAACACAATCTGACATTACGTTCTTTCAAGCTTTGTCTCAGGGGTTTTTATGCAATGTGCTGAATCCGAAGGCGACTTTGTTTATGTTCGCGTTATTCACTCAAATCATTGATGTCACCACTCCCACCGTCATACAGTCGATGTACGCAATCTACATGAGTATGGCTACCTTCGTATGGTTCTCATTCTTAGCGTCGGTATTTTCTATTCCCAATATTAAACGGTTCTTCTCTAAGGCGCAGACCACTATTGAAAGAGTGATGGGCGTGGTGTTAATTGCTCTTGGCCTAAAAGTTGCGCTGTCTAACCGTTAAGTATTTTTCCAGCCCTTCACTTTCAAACCTGCCTTCGCTGCTTCCTGTTCAGCCTTCTGTTTGCTGTTGCCGTTGCCCTGAGCAATTTTACTTTCCCCAATGTAGACCGCGGAAATAAAGGTTTTGTCGTGGTCAGGACCATCCTCAGAAACAACCACGTAGTGCGGTGTAATACCGTGGAGCTCCTGCGCCTTTTCTTGGAAAAGACTCTTCTCATCTTTCTGTTTTCCTTGGGCCAACAAACCCTTCAGTTGAATGAAGATAAACTTGGCACAGAAGTCACGGGCAGCGTCATAGCCTTGATCTAAGAAGATAGCACCAATGAGCGCCTCCAGCGCGTTGGCGAGCGTGGATTCCTTTTCACGGCCGCCACTCGCTTCTTCACCGCGGCTCATATACATGTACATGCCAAGTCTCAGTTCTTTAGAAACCACTGCAAGCTGCTCACCTTTTACGAGTGCAGCGCGCCAGTTGGTTAGTTCCCCTTCGCTCTTTTCTTTATATTGAAAAAGAAATTCAGTGGTCACTAATTCCAATACGGCATCACCAAGAAACTCCAACCGCTCGTTATGTCCGTTCGCGCGCGCTTGCCGTGCGGCACTACGGTGCGTAAGAGCTTGGTGGAGCAAGTCCTTATTCCGAAAAGTGACGCCGATAGTCTTTTCTAATTGGACAGTGGATGCAGGCGCAGCCATACAAAAGAAGTGTAGCGCGTTCTTTATTTATGGGCGATGGCATTCAGCACGCCATTCACGAATTTACCACTCTCGTCCGTACCGTATTCTTTGGCGATCTCAATGGCCTCATTCAGAACCACGGCTGGTGGCGCATCATTGCCCTTTAAGAGCTCATACGCGCCCACCATAAGCGTGCAGCGGGCAATGGGATCCATACGCTCTAAGGACCAACCTGGGGCATGGTCTTGCACCATCTTTTTAAGGAAGGCTTCTTCTGCCAAAACGCCCTCGAGCAACTTTTGCGCGAATTCTTGGTCCACTTGGCCCAGCTCACTCATGTTCATTTGGAGAGATTCCTGGGCATCCACCTGTCGGCTATCACGTTCAAATAACACCTGCATGACCGCGATTCGTGAGAGGTGTCGTTTACGAGCCATGGTGAGAAAAGGGAACAGTGGCTTACGCCTTAATACGCGTAATGCCCTTTAATGCTTTGCTAGCTTTGTCCTTAGGACCAGCCAAAACAGCATACGGCGATGGCTGCTTATTGCGCAGCTTCGTTGTTTGCTTTCGAGCATATTCCGAGTATTGGGCCCGCCCAGTACTCTTGGCTCGCCGTTTTTTGGGGGTAGGTCTCTTGGACATTGCGGAAATAGTATAGAAAAACGGCTCAGAGTAAAGAAAATACCCAATTATTAGAGACTGCTTTTGAGGGCTCTATTTGCTTATTCCGCTGCGCTCGCGTGCATGACTGGCGCATATTTTGTGGCCAAAGTCTGCGGAATCCACTTGTAGCGGGAGACGACTAAATCTTGGTATTCCCGACCGTCGGCATAGGTAATGTGGTGCACCCAAGCGATTTCGTTCTTGGTCATTGGGCGGCCATTAATTTCTAAATCAGCCGGAGCTGTTGCCGCAAAGTACGGTCCACTCAAGGCAACTTTTCGTCCGTCGGGCGTACCATAAATATTCACGTAAGCGTCAAACTCATCTTCATACGCTTGGATCAAAAGATAATTGCCCGTGTCGTTTACGAAGGTAAGGTCTTGGGCACCAGGGAAGATAGTCGCATCAATACCAACACCACCTTGCTCGTAGTACGTAACGTACAAGCTGTGCGCCTTTCGTTTCACCGGTACAAAGCCGGCGAGCAACATGGCACGGAACACGGTGGTCGATGCTTGGCAGATTCCACCCCCTGGGGCGTACTCCAAGTCACCACCGTTCACGATAATCTTCGCCATGTACCAACCGTTGCCTGTCGTCACACGCTCTTCAATTGCATTATTGAAAGAGTAGGTTGCACCCGGTGGAACCATCGTATTATTCACATGTTGATTGAGTGCCTTCTTCACGTTTTGAATACGTGCGTACGGCGATGTTTCAAAATTGGAACGACCCGTTGCAAGCAATGTCAGCTCACCAACGTCTTCACCGGTGGCATTCAAAATTCTGCCCGCACGATGATTCAAAGAAATTGCGAGTTGAGACGTACCCTTTTCTAAAGCACCGTACACGTCGTCCGTGGCTTGCTCTACATCAAATTCGGTACCTGCTTTCGCAACGCCATCTACAATTGCGCGGCGCACTTGGCCATCTTTAAAACCAGTCAGAGTCACGTCGACCGGTGGGTGGAGACCAGCGGCAATTTCATTTTGAATCGTTGCCTGAACTGCTGATCGATCCAGAATGAATGAAGCAGATTTTTCATCAATGTCCGCACGGATCCACAGCGGATACTGTTGAGGTCCCGCCATCCAGCTTGTAGAAACACCATCTTCACCGATCATCAATATTTCCACTTTGCGACTGAGCAACTCTTGTCGAGCTGCAACTGCACGTGTGAGCACAGACACCGTTGGTGCCTGACCTCGTTCACGAAGTAAGCGGCGATGTAATCGGTTCGCCACACTGCTCGTAAACGGCTTTTCTTCCATGGGCAATGATTGTTGTACCAAACCAGTGACCGCCTTCGCGTAGGCAACACTCTGCTGAGAAACATCCTTGGTCGGAAACGCTGCCACAAATGTTCCGGCAATAATCAGGACACTCGTGCCAATGAGCACTAATTCTTTTGTCGCTTTGTCCGTCAAAGAATGGATGTTTGTCATAAACAGTGTTGGTGTTGTTTTCTATATTATAGAACATTTTTGTATTTATGTCAAAAACCTTTTTAGCGACGATTTCCAGACAGGGCAATCATGAAGCGAACGATGTAGAGAAAGAGGTTGAAAATGTCTAAGTAGAGGTTCAGCGCTAGCAGAAATGGATTCGCGCCCAGCTTAGCAACCTTAGAAATTCGCTGAATGTCGTAGGCAAGAAAGAGTGCAAAAATGACAACGCCTGCTCCGGAAAGGAGTAATTCAAATTGTCCGCCTTGCAGCGAAGGAACGAACAATTGGACAAGGGCTAAACCTATTAAGCCAATCAATGCGAATAAAAGTCCCCTGCCCATGCCACTTAAATTCCAGCTCGTCGTGCGTGCAAATACCGCAGCCGCAGCGGCCATGAAGGAAGTGGCAGCCAGTGCATTGGCTAGAATAGATGGCCCATTTTCGTAGCCAATCATGACGGAGCTAATAAATGGCGCGACGGTGATGCCCGAAAGAATTGGGAACGTCGCAAACAAAATTAGATTCAACGGTGACTTATCCATCCAAAGACGCGCCGTTAAAACGATGCCGAGTTCAGCAATCAGTAGAGCAAACTGTAAGCCTCCATTGAGGATGGAATTCGTCCAAATTGTACCGAAATAGACCCCTACCAAACTGAGTCCCATAGCCACAGCAAACAGGCCGTAGACCTGCGCTTCGGTAGATTGGGGAATACTGAGGGGGCGGCTGCCAATAACGGAGGATTGCTGCATACAGCGTATGGTACGTATTTACGGGCCCTCTGTTACACAAAAGGGCTTGCCAACTGGCAAAACAGGCCATTTTGCGCTATAATGTTCTGATTTATGCGCATTCTTTTTGCCCTCGTTTCCGCCGCCCTTTTTGTTCCCTTTCGTGCCTTGGCACAGGGTGCAGACGTGAACGCGGTGAATGTACAGCCATGTAGCACTTTTATCAGTGGCCTCGGTTGTGAAATAAACCTAGAAATGTACATTAAGAGAATTTTTTTGCAGCCAGGCGGCGCTCTGTTTTTAACATTCTTCGGCGTCCTCTTTGCCGCCATTGTTTTCTACGGTTTCCGCTTAGCGTTTGCGGCTCGCTCCGAAAGTGCAACGACCGAAACCACCAGTGCATTTATGCAGGCATTGCTCGGTGCCGGTTTAGTTTCTGGCGCAATCATTCTTGCAGATTCATTTGCTAACCGTGGCCAATTACCAAACGAAGAATATCTGCGCATCAATTTCTTTGCTCGCATGATTGCCTTCATGGTGCAAACAATTGGCTTCATTCTCATAGCAAATATCTTCATTCAAGGTGTTCGTCTGATCGTGGCCATCAATGATGGCAATAGTGAGACTGCTCGCAAGAATATCGTCCAAAGTTTAATTGGCGCCGCTATCGTTATGGTGTCTGTGCCAATGCTGAACTTGGTTATCCCTGGTGCTTTCCAACTTGGTATCAATAATCAAATTGTGGGTATCGCGAACTTCCTAGGAGTGATCTTCGGAGTCTTAGCGGTGTTGGCCGTGATTGTAGCCGGCATCATGCTGGTGATTTCGGTGGATGAAAGTCTGAAGGATAAAGCGCGACAAACAATTATTGCCGCTCTAGTTTCTGTCTTAGTCGTCACGGCTTCACTCGCGATTATTACCGTGCTTCTGCCCAGAACATGATGAAGAAAGTTTTATCTGCCGGCTCACTTGCGGTGCTCGCCGTACTCGCCATTCCAATGGCAGCGGCATATACGGAACTGGATCCTGCGAACGTGGTTGGCAATGCTGGCTGGAACTTGCCGATTTTTGCCTCAGAATTTGGCTCCATTGCTACCTTAGTGGCTCTCGTTATTAAGCCGCTTATCAATACCATTGCCATTTTGAGTTTAGTCATTGCCGGTATCGTGATGACGTTTGCGCAAACAGAAAACCAAGTCTCAGTTGCCCGTCGTACCGCCATCTCCTGCGTTGCAGCCATTATGATAGTGAATGGCGCTGCTGCCTTGCGAAGTGCGGTTATTGCTCCCACTGGCTACGGCATAGTGCAAGAACCTGGCTCTGCGGCTGTATTTCTAGGCATTGAAGTCCTGGGTGTTATTGAGTGGGTCCAGATTCCTTTGGCAACTGTCGCCGTCCTTATGATTATCATCAGTGGTATTCGTGCCGTTGTTTCTTGGGGGAGCGAAGAAGGCGTTGCTCAATTGCGTCGAACCGTTATCTCGGTGGTATTCGGTTTCACTCTGATCGCTGTTAAATTCGCCTTCAGTGAATCTATCGTAGTGACAGGACGTCCCGATGGCTTAGTCGGTCTCATCATTACCATCGTGAATTCCCTGCTCCTGTTCCTCGCGTTGATCGCCGTGATTGTGATTATCATCGCGGGCATCATGATGATTGTGAACATTGGCAACGACGACCAGTACACCAAAGCACGCAACTTGATCATCCGCGTGGCCATCGGCCTGCTCATAGTGCTGGCCAGCTGGGCCATTGTGAACGTGGTGTTTGTGGGTAGTACCTCCTAAGTTACTGACCCGCCTCTAGAACTGCTTCCGCTATTTCGCAGCCGCGGCGGATTTGCGCTACGTCATGCGTGCGAATAAATTTCGCACCATGAAGAACGGCAATGGCTGAGGCAGCGATAGTCCCTGGGAGGCGATCCCCCACTCCCAAATTCTCCTGGCCCGCCAGGAATGATTTTCGTGATGGGCTGATGTACACCGGAGCGATGCTCGCAAATTCTTCTAAGTGAGCGAGGAGTTCGAAGGAATATTTGGAATCAGCCGACACGAAGTGTCCCAACCCTGGGTCTACTAATATTTTCTCCGCGCGCACACCGGCGGTAATTGCCGCCTCTTTGCGCGCTTGGAGGAATGTTTTCACCGTGGCGATAACGTCATCATATTCACGTTCATCAATTGTTGTGCGCGCTGTTGGATCTTTGCTGTACATGAGAACGAGTGACGCACCGCTGGCTGCCACCACAGTAAACATTTCGGGGTCCCCTCTTCCCGCAGTAACGTCGTTGATGAGTGAAACATTGCGTTCGATTGCCTGCTTCGCAACCGCTGCTTTGTATGTATCCACCGCAATACGTGCGTGGGGATACGTTTCACGGATAGCTTCCACCACGGGAATGACGCGTTGTAATTCTTCTTCAAGAGACACATCCTGCGATTTTGGTCCGCTCGATTCGCCACCCACCTCTATGTAATCCGCCCCCTCCTGGAGTAATTGCCCAGCCCGTAAAACTGCTTTGCCTATATCTGTGTAATGGCCGCCATCGAAGTAGGAATCTGGCGTGGTGTTGAGAATGCCGACAATGGCCACTTTTGCCATAGGTTCATCTTGTCACAGCCCGCTGCCGATGCAACGAAGATGTCTACAAAAAACCAGACTGCCGGTGGCGTGGTCTGTAGAATGCCCGAGATGATTGATCCCCATATTTTCCGGGCCTACGACATTCGCGGCAAAGCCATCTCGCAGTTAAGCGAAGAGGCTTGCTATGCGATTGGCCAAGGTTTCGGGACAATCCTTCGGAAGTTGTATGACATTGAACACCCTACGGTCGTAGTTGGGCGAGATGCGCGCACCCACGGACCGCAATTAGAACAGGCAACCATTGCGGGCTTGAAGGCAGCGGGTTGTCACGTGTTAAAAATTGGACCCACGCCCAGCCCAGTGAACTACTTCACAATTTGCACCGAGAAGATTGATGGCGGTATTCAAGTAACCGCCAGTCATAACCCTGCCGAAGATAATGGTTTGAAGTTACAAGTACGCAATGCGGAAGCGTACGCGGGCGAAGAGCTTCAGCATTTGCGACAACTTATTGAAGATGAAAAGTTTGTGACGGGGAATGGATCAGAAAAAGAATTCGACGCGCTGACGCCATACATGAATCATCTGACCAAAATGTTTAAGGGTGCAGGTTCCGATTTGCATGTGGTCGTAGATTCCGGCAATGGCATCGCTGGTCCTACCTACTGTCAGGTCTTGCGCGACATTGGTTGTACGGTCACGGAGCTCTACACAGAGCCAGATGGTCGGTTCCCCAATCATCCGGCGGACCCAAGTAAATGGGATACCCTGAAAGAGCTCCAAGCACTGGTAAAAGATAAGGGCGCTGACGTGGGTCTTGCTTTTGACGGCGATGGCGACCGCCTTGGTCTGGTTGATGAGACGGGAACAATCCGCAATGCGGATGAATTACTCCTGTTGCTCGCTCAAGATCACTTGAGTCGGAAGAAAGGAGCTCCCGTTGTTTTCACCGTCAGTAATTCCGGCACTTTGCAAACAGAAGTAACCCAATGGGGTGGACAGCCCATCATGTGCAAAGTGGGTCACTCGTTTGTGGAACACACCATGAGAGAAGCAAACGCAGAATTGGGTGGCGAACAATCCGGCCACTTCTTCTGTGGTGAAGATTACTTTGGGTACGATGATGCGCTCGTTGCCGGACTCCGCTTGCTCGATATAAAAGCAAAAAACGGTACGACATTCTCGTCGCTCTTCTCAGAATTTCCAAAAGCCTACCAAGCTCAAGAATTACGTCCTGATTGTCCGGATGATAAGAAGACAAATGTGATTCAAAAAGTGATCGCGCACTTCCAACAATCGTACCCAGTGGAAACGATGGACGGCGCGCGCATCGACTTTGGTGAAGGTGCTTGGGCTGGTATTCGGCAGAGCAACACCAGTCCAAAGATCTCTATTTGTATGGAAGCCAGGAGCCCTGAAAAACTGCACGAAGTAGAAGAGATTGTGGTGGGACACCTGCGCCAATACCCGGAGGTGAAATTTTCATAAAGAAAACCCCCATCCATTTGATGGGGGGTGACGTCATAAAGACGCCGCGCTAAAGCTTCACTACTGGAGGCCAATGGATGCTTTAACCTCCGACTTGGCCTGGTCACTCCCAACCTTGAAAATAGCTTGCGCTAATTTCGTCAAAATATCGACGAGGTAGTCTTCGGCAGTGAACTGAGTTAACAATCCACTAACGGAGTTAAAGAAGTCACCTAAACAGACTTCTTTACCATCGACATCCACCTTGAGATCATCCAAAGGAATTGATTTCAACACCGTGATCTCGTTTGCCCGTTCGACACCTGCGAACATTGCAGCCGATTCCACAGTACGTGTGACGACGACAGTAACCTTGTCTGTTTCGTTAATCTTCACTAGATGCATCGAGTACATGACTTACTCCTTGAGCAATGGGTTAAGGAACGACGAGAAAGCTTGAGCTAACTTTTATTATAGTACTTTTTATTAATTTTGTCAATATTCACTATTAACACTGAAATACATCATTTGAATACCACATTTATATGCTACACTTGATGTGTCATGTGGCCCTTTCGCCGTAAGCCCATAGCTCGACCCCGGAGCGCGTTACGCCGCTTAGTTGCAGGTCTT
>CAZXUD010000005.1:0-19106 GCA_964643805.1 uncultured Candidatus Peribacteria bacterium
TAAGGTGGCTAAGATGTAATCTTTTTCACCCGTAACATCGGCAAATAAATCTAAAATTTGTTTGTCGGTTGCAAAACCAAACACACGCAACAACTGGGTAATTGGAATCTTGCGCTTGCGGTCGATTTTACAGCTGAGGATTCCACGACGATCTGTTTCAATTTCCAACCATACACCGCGCTTCGGAATAATTTTTGCAGCGTGGTGCTTTGGATGATCTGGAATACGAGAGAAGAACACGCCCGGACTGCGCACCAATTGGTGCACCACCACACGCTCAATACCGTCAACGATGAAGGTTCCAAACTCCGTCATGAGTGGAATAGAACCAAGGAACACATCTTGTTCTTTAATTTCACCGGTCTCCTTGTTAATCAACTGAACGTAGCCCTTCATAATGGCTTCGTAACTTAAGTTACGGCGGCGACATGTTTCTGGGTCGTACTTCGGCACATCAAATGTGTGGCCCAAAATACGGAGTTCCATCTTCTTGCCGGAGAAGTCTGTGATAGGCGTAATTTCTTCCAGCAGTTCCTGAATACCTTCGGTAAGGAACCACTTGTAACTCGCAATTTGCATTTCAATCAGCGAATCAACCTTACCCACCACGTCTTCGTCATCTACCAAGAAAACACGGTTTCCACGCTGTTTAACAGGTGCAATCGTCCCCTTCAAAACTTTGGTCAGAGCGGTTGGCACTGGCGCAAATTTTAAGAGTGGGTGCAACGCCATACGCGCTACGATTCCCTCTGGAATATCGGCGCGGTACTTTCCTCCCGTGCGGGAGAAATCGCGGGATGGCTTACTTACTTTTTTAGCGACGACTTTCTTGGCCACGGGTGCGGGTGCTTTTTTTTCAGGCGTTGCTTTTTTCGCAACGACTACTTTCTTCTTCTTTGCGGGCGCTGCTTTCTTCACGACTTTCTTTTTTGCAGCGGGCTTCTTTGCTTTCTTCTTAGCTACCATGGTGAGTGAGGGAAAAAGAATGTATCCCGCAGACGCGGGACAGTGCTCTCACAGAATTTTCACATCAGCCGGAGTATCCGGATGGTGATCTATGAGAAAATTGGGGGCAGCGCTCACTACACAATCGAAACCACTGCTTCGGGCACATTGTAACGGCCGAAAGACGGCCGTCAATGCGGTTTAAGCAAATTTGTCATCTAGTTAAGATGACTTAACATTTGGGATAGAACTAGGCCGCTGCTTCGTAGCGTTTAGCCACTTCTGGCCAGTTTACGACATTCCACCAAGCTTTCAGGTAGTCAGGGCGCTTATTTTGGTACTTCAAGTAGTACGCATGCTCCCAAACATCCACACCGAGAATTGGCGTCTTGCCGTCCGTTAGGGGGGAGTCTTGGTTTGCCGTACTCATGATGGAGAGCTTGCCACCATCAACTACCACCCATGCCCAACCAGAACCAAAGCGGGCAACCCCAGCGTCCGCGAGTTGTTTTTGAAAATCTGCGAAGGATCCAAACGTCTTCTCAATCTCTTTTGCTAAATCCCCTGTTGGTTCGCCTCCTCCATCTGGACTCATGATGGACCAAAAGAAAGTGTGATTCGCATGTCCGCCACCATTGTTTCTTACTGCTGTTCTTTTATCTTCAGGAATCTTGCTGAGGTTTTTCACAATGTCTTCGACCTCCGCATCTGCCCACTCCGTTCCTTCCAAGGCCGCATTTAATTTATCAATGTATGCCTGGTGATGCTTCGTGTGGTGAATTTGCATCGTTAATGCATCGATGTGTGGCTCGAGAGCATCATAAGCGTATGGCAACGGTGGCAGTGTGTGAGACATAGATAGATGGGGAATAGGTTATGAGTATAGACGAAGCCTCAAGGATCGTATTACTTATTTTGTATCCTTCAGAGAAGAGAAGAAATACCATAGCCTTAGTTTATGGTAGTACGCCTGCTCTCCTCTGACGGCGACCTCCAAAGATACGATATGTGGATAAAATCGCATCCACAAGCCAATTTATGGCAATCTTTGGAACGCAAAAAATACCTCGAAGCCCTGGGCAAAGAGGTACGGATTTATGCAATCGGAGAACCGGAATTCCAGGCTACGGCTTTGGTCATGATTGATACAGCAAGCTTGGGGATGAAGACCTGGGACGTGCCACGAGGACCATTATTTGAGAAAGGATTTGAAGCATCTGCATTTATAAATGAGCTGATACAGGAAGCGAAAAACGATAACGCGTTAGCGTTCTATCTTTCTCCCTTTCAACCCATCGCGACTGACTACTCCCCTTCCTCGCGTCACATTCATGCAGATGCAACCATCATTCTAGATCTGACAAAATCAGAAGATGAGTTGCTCGCGCAGATGAAACAGAAAGGACGTTACAACATTCGTCTCGCAGAAAAACACGGCGTCACCGTGTCGGAATCCGACGATGTGGAAGCTTTCTACAAGCTCGTGAGCGCCACCAGTAACCGCGACGGTTTCACGGCGCTTCCGAAGGCTAAATATAAGGCCTTTTTAGAGGCTTTAGAGGGCAGCTTCCTGCTAATGGCACATGGACCAGACAAAGAGCCGATCGCCGCTCTCATAGGGGTTATTTGGGGCAATAGGGCTATCTATTACTACGGCGCTTCCTCCTATTTGCACCGTGCCCTCATGGCACCCTATGCCCTGCAATGGGAGGCCATGCGTCTGTGCAAAGCACGCGGTGCTACCACCTACGATCTTCTCGGGGTGGCACCACCGGATGCTCCGGCGAATCATCCGTGGTCTGGCATCACAAAGTTCAAAGAACAGTTCGGCGGGACACTGGCGGTGTACCCACCGGAACAAGTAGTGATTTTGAAACCAATAATGCATGGATTGTTGAAGCTAAAGAGAAAAATTCTTGGATAGTAATGAAAGAACCATCGCGAAACCGGGCTTTGCCCGGTTGGAGCGATACCGCTGCAGGAGGGATTCTCGTAAAGGGAACCTAGGTTCCCTTTACGAAATGTCCCCATCTAAAAAAGGCCCCTTTTTAGGGGGGCCTTTTTCTCAGTTGCTAGAAGCTAACTATTAGCTCTTGTAGCTAGTCGAACTGATATTCGTTTCACCGTATTCAACCCAGTTGAATGACGTTGAAGTCGAATTGTCTTTGTCCAACCACTGGATGTGGCTATCCGTCGTAGTTCCGTTGGCGTCGTAGTCGAAACCTGTGTAGGTAATCGAATCGAACGTTTGCAACGAAGCTTGCAAGGTCGAAGAGGCAGAGGACGAAACTTGTGGGTTCGTCACTGTTCCTTCAAGGACCAAGGTAATGTCTTCACCCTTGTTGATAGCTGTATCAACGGAAGAAGTGAGGATATTGTCACAAACTACGAGGAATGAACCGGAAGCGATCGCAACCGAGATATCACCACCTGTGTCGTAAGCGTCACAAGCGTGCTTCACCGTGCTGTCGCCAGAGTTGTAGAGGAAGAAGTCTTCATCCATCAACACGTTGGTAGCAGTTACGTTGAAGATAATACCGGACAGCGTGGCGTCATTATCGCCGTTGTTGCTGTTCGTGTGATTAGCAGCCGTGAACTTGAACTGACCGAATGGCGTGACGCCAGATGGGATGTTCGAGTTGTTTGGTGCTGGGTTAGCGTTCGTGATCGAAATGATCTTCGAGAGTACAGCGTTGTTGAAGTTACCCTGAATAGTGGTACCTGTCGTAGCTGTGCTTGTTCCAACGAACACTTCGCCTTCGGCAGTGGCATCGCCATCGTTGAAGGTGAGGTCGTTGCTCGACTGGTCACCGCGTGCGCGGATAGAACCAGTGGTGGAGCTAACGTTGTTGTTGAACACGAAGAACTTGAATTTCGAAGCGGTCGAAGTACCGCCGGACTGATCGTTCTTGACGCGTGGGCGTACGAGAACGTCTACGTCACCACCTTCTGGAATAACCAGTTGGCGACTATCCATATTGGCACAGAACGTTGTAACGTCGCTGCCGCCTTGCAATGGGTTAGTTGTCAGTGTTTGACCAGCTGTACAACCAGCCACTGTGGCGAGTGCAATTGGAGACGTACCACCGGAGAGCCAAAGTTCAAGGTTATCAATGAAGGTAACTGAACCAGATGCGGAGACCATAACGTCCGTCACATCGATGGCTTCATTTTCGGCGTGGAACTCTAAGCGAAGAACTGCTTCACCCAAGGCACCACCAAGAAGTTGGCGGGAGCGAGTTGGTGTGGAGTCAAGTTTCACGAAGAGGTCTCCAGATGTCGTGAGTGTCCAAGTCGTGGAAGCCACGTAGGTCACATCGATATCTGTCGTCGTAGAAGTAGAAGGCAAGGTCACAGTTGTGCCGCCTCCAGTGACTGTAATACCAGACAAGCTGCTGCCATCATCAAGCTCTTCAGCTTCGATCATGGTTGTCGTACCAGTCGCAAAGCGGAGCTGGATAGACGTGCTTGTAAGGGACGAAGCAATGTCAGCGTGAACTTCGAACACAACAGTTTGTTCTGCTGGGATTACGAAGCCACCACCAGATAACTGGTTGAAGCTGACTGCGCTGCTTTGAGCAGCAACACCTTGCTGAAGCTTAGTATCGACGACGCCATCGCCATCGGTATCAGCCCACAATGTGTAGTTCTGAGCATTGTTCAAAGAACCCAAAGCGGTTTCGAACACTGCCTTCGTGAAGAGAACGTCTTCAGCTTCACCGGCGCGAGCCTCGAAGCGGAGCAGACGAACATCCTTCGCGTTCTTCACAGATGTATCCGTTGAGTTCAAGTTCTTAACGGCAATCTGGAGAGCAGCGTTAGAAATGCTGTGGAAGTTACCGCTGATGTTGCCGCGTGGGCGTACATCACCAACGTTATCACCTGTGCTCAAACCTTCTACCTGCATTTGGTATGCAGTAGCAGCAGTAATCAAACCGCCGAACGAACAACCAGTGGAGTTCGTTGTAAGGACTGAGTCAACCAAGATCTTGGTTGGTTCACCACAAATGTGAATCTTGAATTTGTCACCGCTAGCTGGGTGAGCAGCTGCACCGTTGTCGATGAAGTCAGCACGGAATTCCCATGTCTCATCACCGTCTACAACGAAGTCATCAAAGCGGTAGATCTGGTATGTACCAGAGTTTGTACCTGTCGAAGAGTGGCCACTTGTTCCGGAGGTCGTCAAACGAACAGCGGAAATAGTGCGGCCCGTGGTCTTGTTACGCATTTCTACGTCTTCAAGAACCTCGGAAATCTCGTCGTCAGTTCCGGTAGGACAGTCATCAGTAATGTCGAATGCAGCAGCGCTATTGCCACCACACAACATTGCACCTGTACTTGTCGTACCTTGAATAGCTACGAAGAACTCTTTGACATCAATCTTTTCGCCGCCAGTTTGGAACGAAACGTTCGCAAGCACAGCGTCGTTGTCATCACGAGTGAAGTCCTGTTGTGCAGGACCGTTAATACCAATCGTGAATTCACCAGCATCGATCGTAATGGTCGTAGCAGCTGGCGTTGCACCGATGCTCACTTGTGAGCCGTACAGTTGGCCGTTAACGCCGTAACCGTACAAAGAACCGACAGCAAAGACGTCGGAAGTCTCTTCGAATGCAAGTTGGATCGTATCACCAGCGCCACCATTGATGTCGCCGATGACTTCCAACGTGATCTTGTCACCTTCGAGCACCGTGAAAGGTGGATCGAAGACGAGGGTAACGAAGTCACCAACCGTCTGAGCCACAGTGTTTGTAAGCACCGTGCCGTCAGTGCGGCGGATAGCTAAGTTGGAGAAATCACCATCAGAAGCGGAGCCGTTCTGTTCCAAAGTCATGGAGTAGAAGGTCTGATCTTCAACAGAGTTCGAAGCAACTTCGAACTTGCCGAGGACAACAGCCTTTTCACCGACTTCAGCTTCAGTTGGGGTCACGCTGCGGTAGGTCACCGTTACGGTGCCGCTTGTAACAGCAGCAACGCGGAAGGTGTTACCACGGAGTGGGTAGTTACCAGTTGTGTCGAGAGCGTTCGACACGATGTCGGAAGCGAGTTCCAACACCAAATTGTGCTCGGCCGAAGCCACAGCGGAGGTGTCGAAGTCAACAACCACATCGAGAGTTACGCTTTCACAAGCATCAATGACTAAAGGAGAAGAGAAGCGGAGGTCCGCAGTCTGATCCTCAGAGTCAATGGTGCGCTTGCGAGTTACACGTGCGCCATCGATAGAACCGAAAACGCCTGTAAGTTCGCTGCTAGTACCGAAACCTTCATGCAAGACCGTGAAATCTTCAATGACAACAGAGTCGTCACAAGAAGCTGTCAGATCGAGAGAAAGCATAACGACACCGTTAGCACCTTTTGGCACTGTGTCGCCGACTGGATTGCTCGAAGCAAGGCTCACTTCCAAGATTCCATCACCCTTTACGATTGGTGAGTAACCATTGAAATCAGCCGAGTCAGAGAACTCTTCACCAGCTGCCGTCTTAGCGTCAGTCACAGTGAGAGTGTATTCGCCGTCTGGATCCAAAGCCGAAGCCAAGGTCAGTTCGACGAGGTCCGTTCCAGTTAATTCAGCGCTGTTCACAGCAATCTCGGAACCGTTCATAACGGTGTAGATAGCTGCATCTTCAGCAACAGTTGCATCGAGAGCAACGTTGAATTCTACCTCCACAGTGGTGGCAGAAGTTGCAACGATGTCAACGATCATAGGGGCACCAACATTGTCGCCGCCACAATCAACACCGTATTGCAGACCCTGGTCGACGCGGTGAAGCATCGTAACCATTTCTGCACGGTTCATGTTGTCGCCTGGGCGAACACGGCTGGTGTTGTCGTCACCCTGGAGGACGCAGTGATCAGCAGCCGTCTGAATGACGTCTGTGTACCACTGGCCAGATGGGTTATCGACAAACTGCGGTGCATCATCCGTGGCTTCTAAGCCGAAGGAGCGGACGATGAGAGCAGCAGCCTCAGCGCGAACGATGTTCGCACTTGGGCGGGCGTAGCAAGGTGTATCGCCGTAGCAATCACCGTCGCCGCGTACCCAACCCTCTTTACCAGCTTCTTCAAAGTAACCGAAGTACCACGCGTTGGTGGCAACATCCGAGAAACTTGGGACGGCTGGTGGGGTGGAAAGAATTCCACCGTTCAGCTCGACCACGAGCTTCACGAACTCGGCACGGTTTGCAGGCTCAGCGCCGCGGAACCGTGGCTGGCTGGCATCAAGGTAGCCGGCATCCAAGAAAGCTTGGACGGCTTCCCCATACCATACACCGCTTGGAACGTCGCTGTAGGCAGCGAATGCTGTGCTGACTTGCGTCAGGGCAATCGTCGCTACGGACACTCCAGCGATGGCCTTTTTCAAACGAATAAGGTCCATAGGAGTTAAAGAAATAGGAAATAAAAACAAAGTGAAACACGGAAATGTGTTCGGGTTGATATCAGTAATAAGGTGTCCAGATCCGTCCTGCCACATTCCCATACTTGCGTGGGGAGTGAATGAGCGTGCATAAAAATAATTTCGCTCTCCTCCTTAAACATAAAGAGATGACACAAGATACAAGAACTTAGCGGGCAGTGTCGGTCGGACTGGTACAAAACACGATCCTTCGATCGGCCTTATACATAATAAGGTTTGGGAACGAAGCATGTGAGACTTGTCATAACCTCCGTCGCAGTTGCGTGGAGGACAGGGCAAGGTGCCAAATTGTTAATGAACGTGTACACGGGATCCAGTCCTGTTACCAGGAACGGATTAGCGGGATACTACGGGCCTGCAATTAGACAGGCAAGATAGAGAACGCTTCCGTGTGCTCAAAGAAACGGTCGCGACGGCTCCTTGTTACACAATAAAGTCACGATCTCTCTCCGATTCTGTACACATAATTGCGTCAAATTGGCATTTCTCATAAGCAAAGTGCCTGTGTCAGCCAATGAAAGTAGCTTCAGACACACATAATTTTAGTATTGCGTTAATAATTTTTTATGTCGTAATAAGTTTCCCTTATGTAAAGAGAATTTAACAAGTGGAGTAAGTAAACTTAACTTTTAGGCCCGATTTGTAACGTATACTTAACAAGAACCACACTTTCAGACAGAAAAACGTACATTTCATGAAATACAGTGAAATGAAACGTTACAGCTTCTTCAAAGTTGAACCGCTCGCGTCGTCTCTTACTTCGTATCCGTGCGTACGAATTTCCGTACGGAGACGATCGGAAGTTGCGAAGTCTTTTGCTACGCGTGCTTCCTGATACTCACTCAACAAACTCTGTACGTCCGCAGGAATCCCCTGCTCAGCATCTGGCTCAAAGCAGCCAAACGTTTCACGAATGCGCTTCGCAAAATTGTGGCACGCACCCAGCGCATCTTCGTTGCGGGACCACGTCATACAATCGAACACTGCAGCAAGTGCGCCCGGTGTATTCAAATCACTGTTCATCGCATCATCAAAAATTTTCTGATGAGGAACATCCTGTTTTTTTGGCTTTGCAGAGCCAATTTCTTGCATCCACTCCAAAATTTTCCGGCGGGCTTTGTGCGCATCATCTAACCCTTTTTCAGAAAATTTTAGCTGCGTACGGTAATGCACGGAGAGCAGATAGTAACGGAGGTCGAGCGGCGAGTACCCCATTGCAACTATGTCGGGAATCGAGAGAACGTTGCCGATACTCTTGCTCATTTTTTCTTCCCCCATCTGTATGCGGCGTCGGTGCAACCACATTCCTACGAACGGGTGCTTACCGGTTGCCGCCTCACTCTGAGCGATTTCACATTCATGGTGCGGGAAGATGTTATCTTCACCGCCGGTATGAATGTCGATCTGCTCACCAAGCAGCGCGCTGCTCATTGCAGAGCATTCAATGTGCCACCCTGGGAAGCCGTCTGGATTTCCTTTGCCTGGTGATGACCAATGCAACGCATGGTTTGCATTGGAACCAACGCAGAATTTCCAAAGTGCGAAATCAGCGGGATGGCGCTTCTGTTCGTTGACTTCTACGCGGGCACCAGATTCCAAATTTTCAATAGAATTGCCAGAAAGGAGGCCGTATTCTGCAAAGCTGTGAACATCGAAATAAATACCATCTTCCGTTACGTATGCGTGTTCAGATTTAAGGAGCGCATCAATCATTGACTTCATTTGATCAATGAACTCTGTTGCGCGCGGACGATGTGCCGGTTCCAACATATTGAGCGCGCGCTCATCTTCTAAATATTGTTCTTCATATTTTCGCGCAATCGCTAAAACACTTTCGTGTGTGACTTCCCCACTCTCTTCGCGCGCTTGTTTTTCAACTTTGTCTTCACCTTGGTCACGGTCTGCAACTAAGTGACCAACGTCCGTAATATTTTTTACATGCTTCACTTTGTAATCATTCACTTCCAACCAGCGGCGCAACAAGTCCGCCATGAGGAACGAAGAATAGTTACCGATGTGTGGTCGACCGTAAACAGTTGGCCCACAGGTATACATAGTTATCGCACTCCCCTTCCGAGGTTTCAAATCCTCCTCCTGCTTCGTAAGGGTGTTGTAGAGCCGTAAACCCATAGAACTATGGTACCTGAGTAAATGGCTTTGCAAAGAGAAAAAACCCGGTCCACGCTTGTGGCATGTACCGGGGTCGCTTTGCCTCTCAAGAGGCGACAAGGAGAAGTCATTAGGCTGCAGACGGGCGTCGACCGATAAACGGCTTACGCGGCCGTGGCTGTGCCTGTTGCTTCTGACGTGGAGTTGGAGGGATGTCTTTGAGCTCAGCGCGCAATATGCGCACATCTTTAGGCGCAGTCACCCCAAGGGTGACCTTACCTTTGATCTGAGTGACAACAACTTCGATGTCGTCGCCAATCAGAATTCGCTCTCCGACTTTGCGTGAAAGAACCAACATGACATGAACTCCTTATGAACATTGCTTCCTTATCCCATAACCAAACGGCGTACACAGCCATTTAGGGGAAGCCGAACCATTCTATACAAATTAACTATTTTGTCAAGTATCCATTCTCCTGTAGGTATTGAAGGATTTGTTTTGCTTTGGCTTGTTTCGGATCATATTTCAAAACCTCATTCAGCTGCTCCTCTGCTTCCTCAAAATCGCGACGTTCAACCAGTAGTAATGCCAGATTGATGCGTGCCGGAATAAGCGAAGGCTGCAGAGCAATCGCTTTGCGGTATTCCTCTCGTGCCTGGGCAAAGTGGTTTGAGTTGCTGTAGGCGACTCCCCTATTGAAGAATATTTGGGCGTTATAGGGGTTTAAAGGTGCGGCTAGGTCGTATTGCGCTATCGCCTCTTCATAACGCTTCTGGGTGGCATACAACGCGCCTAGGTTCATATAGGCTTCGGCGAAGGAAGGGTCTAATTCAATGGTGCGCTTATATTCCGCTTCAGACTGCTCAAAGAGGGCAATCTGCTTATACAGAACACCCAGGCCTAAGTGCGCTTGAACAAAGTCGGGATCCATCTCCAAGGCTTCTTTGAAGAGCGATTCTGCTTTCTCAAAGTGTCCTTGGTCACGTTCTAAAGAAGCGATGTTGCTCAAGGTGCGGGGATGTTTATTGAGGGCGAGTGATTCACTGTATTCCGCGAGCGCTTTTTCACGTTCGTCGAGGCTCCAGTAGTAATTCGCCAGGTTCGCATGAGCAACATACGAGTTGGGATAGTACGAGAGTGCATGCTCAAAGAGTGTTTGGCTGTTTTTCCAGACGCTCGCCTGAACAAAACCGAGTGATCCCATGAGGAGTGCAACGACTACGCAAAGACTGGTCACAATTTTCTGCCTGTCTTCAGGGATACGAACATGACTAATCAAGAGGGTAATCAAGAACAGGAGCCCGATGGACCCGGCATAGATGTAACGGTCGGAGGCGAGGTACAAGTCACCCTGTCCTTTTACTAAGTTGCTGTAACTGGGGAGCCCTAAGACAAGGAAAAAAATGACACCAAAGAAAACAGAACGTGTGAAACGTAGGGAATAAATAATCAACGCTCCAAGCGTGATCAAAATGGAGAAGGGGATGATGTAGGTAGGGGAGAGGATGATCACCTCCTTTGTATAGGGGTACAGAACTGAGAGGCCAACAGGAACCACCAGGTGGCTCAAGGTCAAAACAAGACTTTTAACTGTTAAGAATGAGAGCGTTATAAAGGATGATTGCGAGAGAACATCTTCTTTTCCAAAGATAGCCACGAGACCAAATATAATACTGAGCCCTAAGAATGGCGCTTTTTCTATGAACACTGATCTTGTGATCAGTGGTTTGCGTACTCGATACCAGTCAATGATCATGAGCAGGATAGGCAACCCGACTATGGTCACCTTGCACATCAGTCCGAACGCGAAGGAAATTAGGCTAACAATGAATAACCAACGACGACCAGAAGATTGGTAGTACAGGTAGGTGATCAAGCTGATCAGGAGGTAGAACGTGGAGAGAAGATCCTTCCGTCCGCTGGACCAGAGCACGGCTTCGCTATGAATGGGATGAATTGCGAAGAGGAACGCCGCAAAGAATGCTGCCCATCGTTTACCGGTGAGTAGGTAGAGAAACCAAGCCACGCCAATTGTATTTAAAAAGTGAAGCCAGACGTTGTGGAGGTGGTAGATGCTGGCACTCGTACCACCGATCAAGTAATCAATTTGATAACTGAGAAAGGTGAGGGGAATGTAGAGCTCAGGATCGAAGTTGGTGAAAGCTGCCTTCAGCCCTTGCCAGGTACCTGCACCGCGAACGATGAGATTGTTAGTGATCAACATGGCATCGTCCCAACTCACAAAGCCGTAGGAGACTGATCGCCCATAGATCACAATGATCACCACTGCAAATGCAACCACCGCAGCGACGCGAAACGCAACGGACGGCAGCGCCGGTACTGGGAACGTCTGCCTTTCCATATGGAGAGAAGGGGACTTACGCGATTGTAACGTCCTTACTCAAATAAACATCTTGAATCGCGTTGAGAATTTGTACGCCTTCTTCTCGTGGCTTTTGGAAAGCCTTACGGCCAGAGATTAGACCAGAGCCACCAGCACGTTTATTGATCACGGCGGTCTTCACGGCTTCTGCTAGATCATTCTTGCCAGAGGCTCCGCCAGAATTGATTAGTCCCACGCGGCCCATATAGCAGTTGGCTACTTGGTAGCGGCATAGATCAATTGGGTGATCAGTGGATAGATCAGTGTACATACGCTCGTCCGTTTTACCGTAGCTGCTCTCTTGCGCCATAACTTTAAAGCCGCCGTTATTCTCTGGTAGTTTCTGCTTAATAATATCGGCCTCGATGGTGACGCCGAGATGATTCGCCTGACCAGTCAGGTCGGTAGAGAGGTGATAATCCTTATCTTTTTTAAAAGCGCTGTTGCGTAAGTAACACCACAGGACGGTAAACATACCCAAGCGGTGTGCCTCCGCAAATGCCTTGGATACCTCCACGATTTGCCGAGTGCTCTCTGACGAGCCGAAATAGATGGTAGCCCCAACCCCCTTGGCACCCATATCAAACGCTTCCTGAGGGCTGCAGAAGAGGACCTGGTCGAAACCATTGGGGTAGGTGAGTAGCTCGTTGTGGTTCAGTTTTACGATGAAGGGGATTTTGTCTGCGTACTTGTTCGCCACAATTCCCAAGGCCCCATACGTAGATGCCACCGCATTGCAGCCGCCTTCAATGGCCAGCTTCACAATGTTTTCTGGATCAAAGTAGTCTGGATTCTTTGCGAAAGACGCGCCAGCGGAATGTTCAATACCCTGATCAACCGGGAGGATAGAGAGATACCCTGTGCCTCCTAAACGACCATGGCCATAGAGATCTTGAATGTTCTGCTGCACCTTCTTGGAACGGTCTGACTGCGCAAACATTTCCTTCGCCAGCGTTGGGCTGGGCAAATGTAAACGATCTTTGGAGATAGTTTTGCACTCGTGATTGAGTAACGAGTCAGCCTCGGTACCAAGTAATTGTTGAAGAGCTTTAGTATCCATGAGATAGGGGAGGAACAAGGGAACACTACCATGCAAAATACCGTACCCACAAACAGGTGGTGACAAACTTTTCTTCAGGCAAAGCTACATTGTTTCCTCCGCCTAGGAACAATGTAGCCACCGCAAAAATGGTTTTGATTTATGCCTGCTCTTCGCCTGTTTCTTCTTTGCGTGCGTTCGCGATTGTCTTGCCCACAATCGCACCGAAGATGCGCTCTAACTCCTGAGCCTCTTTGAGTAATTGTGCGCGTTGCTCTTCGCTGCTTTCTTCTAAATTAGAATCGAGCAGTTGCAACCAGTGTCCCGACTGCTTGGACTCTTTGCGACAGTCGCTAATGCGACGCAAGAAATCTTGGCGAGAAGGGGACTCGTCTGCACTAATGTAGTGCGAGCCGATTGCACCCGATGCAAAGACCAAGCGACGACAGTCGCTGAGGCTAGCGATGGTGCGTGGCGTCTTCCGCACGAACGTGCGGACGTTCTTTGCGAACTGCGTGGTGCGGTCGCGCAGTTCGGCTTTCTTTTCCCGCAGTGCTTCGCGGGCTTTGCCTTCTGTCTTGGCAGAAGAGCCGGTGGTGGTAGAGGAACGTGTCATGCCATCAGACTAATCACTGACCACTCACTGCTGTATCAGTACATGATCATACGATGATGAGGCACATTGATAGACGGCTATCGTGAGCCGTACTTTCCGTTCTGTATGTATACAGAACTATGTCGTCTTTCGGTTCACCACAAACTGCTGACCAATGGCGAAGAGCGTGCTTACAAACCAGTAGATAGATACAGCAGCTGGTAAGCGCAGTGAGAAGAATGCAATGAGGAAAGGGAACATGTACGTCATCATGCGCTGCTGTATGACTTGTGCAGACGCAGGTGCCTTCTCGTCTTCTTTAGGCTTATCACTCTCTTTCTTCAGAGCGTCTTTCTTGCGCTTCGCCATAGCGAAGCTGAGTTTCATTTGCCCAAATTGCGCCAGCGCCAAAAGCGGTGGGAACAACCACAGCGGGCTTGGCTTGGTGAGATCTAAACCAAAGAAGTTGGTGTCGAAGGTCCAAGTAAGTTGTTGGTAGAAGTCGTAAATGAGGTGCTGAGAAAGAACCAGATGCGAACCGTCGCGAATGGCGTAGTAGAGTCCAATGAGAATTGGAATCTGTAACATCATCGGCAAACATGACTGGAACGGATTCACTTTTTCTTCTTTCCATAGCTTCATAGTCTCTTGGTTCAGCAACTTTGGATCGTTTTTATATTTTTGGCGCAACGCTTCGATTTTTGGCTGAATCAATTGCATCTTCCGCTGCCCTTGCATGGCGTGTTGTGTTGGGAAGAAGAGAATTAATTTAATCGCCAGTGTCAGCAACACAATCGTCCAACCCAAACTATGACCAGGCAGAACTGATGCAATGAAGATAAGTAAGTTGAGCAGTGGTTTAGAAATAAACGTGCGGAACAACTGCGTGACTACACCTGCTTCGCTAATGGTGAAACGGTCGATGATCCCTTCGCGGTGCTGACTGGCATCTGTGCCTGGCGTGCCACCAATAAGACTGGAATCAATCGGCAACTCTACTTCGTAAATACCAAACTCATCGAAAAGGGAATACTTCCACGGTGCTAAATCTATTTGCACGGTAGCACCAGCAGGAACGTTGGTGAGAGGTTCGCAAGGAAGAGCTGTCTCCGTGGTAGTGAGTGGCGTGCGGTTATTATTCTCATCCACTTTCCAAACCAATACTGGTGGCATTGGACACAGATCTTCGAGCACGAGGTCTTTGTCGGTTCCATTTTGTAAGCTGAGAATAGGGTGATGACCGGCCGAAATAGAATGGTCCACCGTCTGCAACACCACACCTTGTGGTTCGTAGTTAGGATCGAATTGTTTTGGGAAAAAGAACTTCAGTCCGTACTGAGTGACTAAATACACCGCGAAAAAAATGACGATGAACTGTGCTATGGAAGCGAGACTGCGTTTAGCCATTGGCAACGTGAGAAAGGAACGCCTGAGCATCCGCCCGGATGTCGGCGTAATCGCACTCTAGGCTAGCGGAGCGCGGCGTTAGCAACAACTGAAGTACCGGCAAAGTTTCGCGTGCCTTCACCGCTTCGCGCAGCCCTTCGCGACAGCGCCTGCGCATGCGGTTCCGCTTAACCGCTGACTTATGCAGCTTTGTAGAAGCGTAGGAACCAACGTAGACACCAGACGTGGGTTCTTCCGCAACAGTTTTTGGTGCACCTGGTAACCAACGAATCGCCATCGTTTTGCCTTTCCAAACGTTTCCGTGACGGAGTAATCGTTCCGATTGCTTCCGCCCGCGCAAGTGAGACAACTTCATAAACGTAGTATACCCAAAATATCGGACCATCATTTTCTATTCTCCGTTATTCCACTGCGGTATTCTCCCCTTAACCCATGGCCAAACTTTCCCATGATGATGTTCGGCATATTGCACAACTTGCTCGCCTCACGTTGAGTGATGCGGAAGTTGAAAAATTTGCCGGTGAACTTTCTTCCATTTTAGATTTCTTAGAACAACTGCAGAAAGTAGACACGAAAAACGTTCAGCCACTGAAGAGCGTGACGGGCATTACGAATAGCTTCCGTGAAGACACGGTAATTACGGACGGCCCAGCGCCGGAAGATTTGTTGAACTGCAGCCCACTCCCAATTATTGATCGCCAAATAGAAACTCCCTCTGCCCACGGATGAGTATCAATGGACTATCCATTGCACAGGCCCATGATCAGCTGACGCAGAAGAAGATTTCGTGCTCAGAACTGACACGCGCCTGCATAGACCGCATTGAAGCAGTGGATAAGAAGCTGAATGCCGTGGTGCACCGAGACTTTGAGCGAGCCCTTGAGAAAGCCAAAAAAATGGATGGTCAGATCAACGGTGATCAAATGCTCATGGGCATTCCCTACTTAACCAAGGATGTGTACTGCGAAGAGGGTGTCCCAACGACAGCTTGCTCCAACATTTTGCGAAACAAAGATTACGTTCCCGCCTTCGACAGCACGACAACGAAGCGCTTGAAAGCAGCCGGCGCCATTAGCCTCGGCAAAGTGAATACCGATGAATTCACCATGGGCGCCAGCACGGAAACGTCGTGCTACGGCCCAACCCGAAACCCTTGGGATACCGAACGAGTTGCGGGCGGCTCGTCCGGCGGCTCTGCCGCCGCGGTCGCCGCTGATGAGTGTATTTTTTCCTTGGGCACAGATACAGGAGGCTCTATTCGTCAGCCAGCGGGCTACTGCAACACCACTGGCATTCGCCCTACGTACGGTCGCACCAGTCGTTACGGCGTGATGAGTATGGCCAGCTCGCTCGATACCATCGGACCGCTCTGCAAGAACGTGGAAGACTTAGCCATTGTGATGCAGGCGATCTCAGGCAAAGACGTGATGGATGGCACAACGGGTGATGCGCCCGTCCCAAATTACAGAAATGCTCTGAAGAAAGATTTGAAAGGTATGACGATTGGAATGCCGAAAGAATATTTCATTGATGGTATGCACCCCGATGTAGAAACGTCGGTGCGTGCTGCTGCTGAAACAATGAAAAAACTTGGTGCGACTGTGAAAGAAATTTCGTTGCCACACACTGAATACGCTACGCCAACGTATTACATTATTTGCCCAAGTGAAGTCAGCTCAAACATGGCTCGGTACGATGGTATTCGCTACGGACACACGGAGAAGGCGAAGGATTTAATTGAATATTATTTTGCAGTCCGAAGCAGCGGCTTCGGTGCTGAAGTGAAGCGCCGCATTATGATTGGCACGTACGCACTCTCGGCTGGTTACTACGATGCGTACTACCGCCAAGCACAACGCGTGCGCGCACTGATTAAAAAAGATTTTGATGATGTGTTTGCCGCAGGCATTGATGCAATCATCGCACCAGTTTCACCAACACCAGCTTTCAAAGTAGGTGCGCATGAAAATGATCCTATTACTATGTACCTGGAGGACATCTTTCTTAGCTCTCAAGTGATGGCAGGAATTCCTGCACTGTCTGTTCCATGCGGATTCAGCACAAAAGAAAACCTACCGATTGGTTTACAGGTGATGGGTCCTCAATGGGGCGAGCCCACTATTCTGCAAGTTGCCCACGCGTATGAGCAAGCTACAGAGTGGCATCAGAAGAAGCCCGCACTGTAGTAGCTTTATGTGCTTGTTCAGCTTGTCCCACAAGTTTTTGTACGATAGCAGCTGCTTCTACTCCTAAGCTTTCAGGTTGCTGCTCCAAACTTTTCATTTGCGTGTTGAATGCTAACTTTGCTGCCCCCATTAACAGATTAATTTGGTCTGGAGGCAAACGTTCTTCTTTTGAAGGACCTACTCTCGTCGTAGTGAGCTTCACTTGTTGGGCAACGATTGAATCTAAATTCACAAAGTTAGTCCAATGGCTCTGGACTGGTTTTGCTGTATGCCCGTAGGAAGATTCAATACTCATACAAAAAGCCTAGCCCCAACGGAGGCTAGGCTCAAAACAAATGACGTATTTATTGGGCAGCTTTGTCCTTCAACAGCTTTGTGGCCTCAACCAGGCGTTCACAAAGTGTTATTTGATCATCGGTGAGTTTGTTATCCATCACACCACGTTTCGGACAGCGTTCTGTAAGACGGTATCCTTCAATCAGCGTGCGGATTTGTTCTGGTTCATTCTTTAACTGTTCGAAAGGATCATCGGTTGTTGCGCTTCCATGAAGAGTTTTTAGTAACTCTTGTACGTACGTGGAATCCAAATATTTTTGCCAGACAGCTTTGTCATTAATGTTGAGTACCTGTTCTAAACCTTCCACACCTGCCTTGCGTAATTTGTTAAATGCAGAAACTGCATTCCAGTAGGCTCGTTCATCAGCCTTTAAGCGTGAGCGGTTACGACGAGCAGATTCTTGCTGCGGCTTAACGCTACGGCTCTTCACAGCACCGCTCTGTGAGGTCAGCAATGACCCTGTAACAGAGTCGCTGGCTGGAATACTAGTAAAGGCTACAAAGAGGCAAAGAACCCCTGTAGTGACCAGCGAAATAATGACTTTAGACCGGCGAGTGCGTTCCATAGGTGTTTGTGTGAAGTTACTATTATTATAACAAATTATTGAATTTCTTGCAAATGTCAGTTTTTTGGCTAGTATAGGCCCATGCCAGAGAATGAGAACATTCTCCCACAGGGTTTATTGGATGCAACGAACGATATTGAGTACAAGCTCGACACCGTCGTGATGGGACTTACTTCCGCAACGTACCCCACACCGAATTCACAGAGAGCCAAGTACGCTGCTAGTAAATTAAATGCCGCATTCGAAAAAGGCGCATCACAAGACACACTTCAAAAATTGATGGGTACACTAGAAGTAGAGTTGCAATGGGAACGTAAGTCTTTGCAAAAAACCCCTGCTAATCTTCGCCAGTTAATACCCTATGAAATTGCAATGGAGGGAATCGAGAAACTCAAAAAAAGATTTGGTTCTCCTTTGAGCGTACAAGAAACCAAGGAGTGGTTACGAACAAACGATCCATTACCACTCATCATTCTTGATACCAAGGAACGAGAGCCCGTACGAGAAAAAATTATGAGACTACTGAGCAGTGCCATTGCAAATAACAGTGATGCTGTAGAAATAGCCAAGAACTACTTAACAGTAAAAGATATGGCGCAGATGGATGCGTTGCATGACTTAAAAAATAAGCAGCCCGAAATGGCAACACGACGCTACCGAAAAGAATTGAAGAATTTGACCGCGCAGTATGTGCGAATGATGGAGGAGTATCGAAAGCCTCTGGTTGTATGTATGGCGATTTCAGATCATGTGCAGAAAGAAATCGCACGCGTGTGGAAATAAATAAACACAACGGCCGCCCGTGGACAGCCGCTGCGTTTAACCGGACATGGCTTATTTATTCATGTCTGCACTGACATCTGTGTCATCGTCTTGTGTGCGGCCACCTTGTGGTTCCGTACTCGTGTCCCGGCCCTGTTGGCCTTGGGACGTCTTACGATCCTGCTGGCTACCCTGCTGATTTGGATAGTTTTTCATAGAAAAAAAGGGGAAGGAAGTAATACACAGAAGAAGACCCACCAGCTGTGGCTTTCTTTCCGGTATTCACTTGTCTAATTTCAAAATTTGGCGACTCGCTTACTTGAAGGAAAGCGGGATTTTCGTTGTAACACCCTATTGCCTCC
>CAZXUD010000006.1:0-18474 GCA_964643805.1 uncultured Candidatus Peribacteria bacterium
AAATTCACCAAACTGCAGCGACGGAGATGCAGGGTCGATGGAAAAATCCTATTAAGGGAATGAAATGGTACTTACAAACCAAGAAAGACTTTGCTGCTCTTCCGGAGGATAAGTAAGGCTGTCCATAGCAACGTAAGCAAACCTCGTTCTGCTTCTTTGCATTTGCTACAATCCATAACCATGAAGTCATGGACATGCCGACTTATGGGTTTTGCGGCACTCGCACTCATGTGCGTGCCTGTATCACCAGTTGTGAGTAGTTCGTCGTGTACCTCCACAGCGCCTATTGCCTATTGGAAGTTTGATGAGATTGGCGCATTCCTCGCACCTGATTCTTCTGGAAATGGCTACGACGGTGTTGAGTACAACGAGAGCCCTAGTCTCTCCACAGACATTACTGATACCGGACTAGCGAATATTCATAGCTTCTTTTTTGATGCTGGAAACGGAGAAGCAATCCAGGTGAGTCGCCCGGTACAAGACGATTTTACTTTGTGTGCCTGGTTTAAGACGACTGCCGTCGGCATTGCTGACGCTCACTGGGTGACACTCCCTCTTTTCCATTCAGAAACAGGATTCATCGATAATGATTTTGGCTTCGGTCTGGATTCAAACGGTTATCTTATGTTTGGTAACGGGGACGTTGAGGTTGCCGACTATATGTACAGCAGTGATACGCTTGTGAACACGGGCGACTGGACACACGGATGCGTTACGCGAGTAAAGTCTACCGGGCAAATCAAGCTTTATGTAAATGGCGCAGAAGATGGTGGCGGCATCGGTTCAACAAAAACTCTGGACTCTAACCCCGTGATGCAAATTGGATACGGTACGGATGGCGCACCATTTTGGGACGGCTACATTGATGAAGCGAGAGTCTATAATTCTGCTCTCTCTGCAGAAGAAATCGCTGCGCTTGCGAATGGACACTTTGCCTGCACTGAAGTGATTTCCACTGCAACCGTTGCACAACCCTCTGGCGGACGACGTGGCAAAACGGGCAACAGCAATATTTTGAAAGCTCTACAGTCCAGATCTTTACCTCGTTCCCTTACTTCATCGGGGCAAGCTGAACACGCTTCACCACCTTCATCCCGTTCTGCTGCATCGAATTTACAAGCTCGAACTTGTGAACGAGTCGATAAGTGGATGACGCGAAGTTCAGTAGTACGTGACCGTATTAACGAAAGGCTGCAAAAGAGGTTTGGTTTTAGATGTGCTGAATAAGCACAACACATTGATGTAACGGCAGCTTTTCACTACTCTTCTAAATACTTTCCCAACATTCTATGGTGTACATCACTCCTGTGTTCACGTTTGTTCAGAACAATATTCTTGCAGTGGTCATCGCGATTGCTGCCACCATTTTTCTTGGGTTCCTGTGGCATGGTCCTATCTTCGGTAAGCAATGGATTGCGCTGAATAAAATTACGCCACCAAAACCCGAAGAGGTGAAATTTTCAATGATGGCACCTGGTCTTATTATCAGCATCATACTTTCATTTTTACAAGCTGCCGTCATTGGCCGTTTATTAGAAGTCCTTGCTCCCGCAAGTATTGTAGATGCGCTCGTAATTGTTGCTGGCCTATGGCTACCGTTCACAGGACTTGTTATTGCCGGTATTTATACATGGGCAAGTAGACCAACGAAGCTTACTTTCTTAGATTCATTTCACAATCTTGCCTCTATGTGGGTGATTACGACTGTGTTGTTCTACATGATGTAATTATTGAACTACATGCCTATAGGAAACCCTAACGAGCTAAGCGCTTCTGTAGTGCTACCGAAGACAGTCCCATTCCGCTCCCTTTGAACAAACCACGACGTTTTTTCGAAGAGTGGCTTGGTATATTCACTAGCGCCTGTGAGAATAATTTTTCGACCGACTGCTTCTAAATGTTCAATGATTTCTTTCAGCATATCGAGGCCATCAATATCAATGTAGAAAAGGTTCCGTAAGCTAAGCACAATCGTACCTGCCTTAATCTTCTTGAGCGCATCTTCATGTGATTTGCCGTTAAAATACGTTAACTCACCGGCAAAACGGTACACAATCACATCACTATCCTCTTGAATATCTGAGGATTCGTTATTCCGCACTCTGGCGAGCAATTTGTTATCACGATGAAGTGTTAATTCGCTGCGTCCGCGTGAAAGATGTTGCGCAACCTCGAGCAAGGCAATAGTGGCTCCGACCAAGATGCCTACCATAGGATCAACCCCGTAGGTAAGTGCAGCTACCAGCATTGCTAGCCAAAAAGAACTCATATCGAAGCGAAAGAGTCGAATAAAGTGCTGTGCCTCCACCATCCGAATAGCGGCAAAGACGAGAATGCTTGCGACAACCGCTAGAGGCAAATACTGGAACGCTTGGAACAGAAGTAACGCGATGCCCAGAACGAAGAGAGCGTTGATTCCAGACGAAAAACGTGACGTTGCGCCGCTTTTAGCGTTAAGAGCAGACCGTGCAAGAACGCCTGTCGCCGGCAAACCTCCGGTTAGACCAGAACCGATATTTGCGAGTGCTAATCCAAACATTTCTTGCCTCTGATTGAAACGTGTGTTGGTCATGCCATCCAAAATTTTTGCTGAGAGAAGTGTTTCCAAAATAGCAACAACTGCCACTGTGATGGCTGTTTTAAACAATGAAATATTGAAAATCGATGCATCGTAGGATGGAATTTGAATGAGAGTGGCATGGAATGTGCCATACTTTGAGAAAAGCGTTGGAATGGTGAATGGCAAAAAGTGTGACTGAGCTAGATACCCAACCCCTATGCCCAGTAGTGCAACTATCACGGCGCTCGGGATCCGAGGAATCTGCCGTGAAAGAAGAAAGAGAAGTCCGAGTGCTGCTATAAACACAGCAAAAGTAGGCAACTGTGCTTGCCCCAGGTGTGTAAGTGATTCGATGAAGTTGAGGATCAGAGATTCGTGAATCTCAGTATTTTCTAATCCCAATGCAAAATTCATTTGTCCAAGCGCAATCGTCAAACCCACTCCAAGTGTAAAACCATGCATAACACTGGACGGTATGAAGACTAAGTATCGGTCCCACTTGAGCAAATAAATGGCGAAAATCAAAATTCCAGAAACGATTGCCAGTATTGGCAACGCTGAAACGTCGTTGGTTAATGCAAAACTGGCTAAGATGCCTGAGAGTGCGCCAGCCGGGCCCACCACGTTAAACTGACTACCTCCTAAGGCAGCAGCAATAAGGCCAGCCCATACGGACGTAATGATACCCATGAGCGGAGTTGCTCCGGAAGCAATCGCAAGTGAAAGCGAGAGCGGTATAGAAATGAGCGCAACGGTCAGGCCGGATTTCCAATTGGAAGCAATTTCTTTGAACAATTTATTCATTGTTATTTGGGAAAAAGCGAATAGGGATATGTTACAAACGCGTTATACTCCACAAATTCTACAAAAGCATGATTTTTTATTTTAATAATGCAGCTATGTGGATACCTGTTCAGTCATTACACACTTAAACCATTGCTAATATTCGACGTTCTTCATTCGTAATAATGGACGTTGTTTCCTCGGGACCATCTTTCAGAAGATAGTGAATAGCCGAGTATGGGAGTGTCGAAAAATCTTTATCTACAAAGCTATGAGCGATGCCTTCTTTTTCTAATTCTTCAATGCGCTCGGGGCTAATGTAACTCTTTGCGCCGAGACCCGAAATGTACGTGTCTCCACCATACTTCTTACAAGTATTGATGATGAGCGTGTGTTTCACACCAGTAATTTCCTCTTCGAGGACAACCGGTGTTGGAATTTTTAACATGTCTTTGAGAAGCATGATGCACGCCAGATTAAAATCAACCAGTCGATCCCATGGCTGATTGTAGAGGGCTGTTATTTGGGCAAGCATTTCTTTTTGATTGGTTTTGCAATAGCTATGTTGCAGTGATTGCTTGTGTCGATACTGCCAATCGGAGGCGGTGTTGATCATAACGTCTTTTATCATTTGTGTGCGCGAACCGAGCACAGGCACGGTCAGCCAGATGTCTCGATGCGCTCCACAAATTTTATTGCGACGTTGCCATCCTTCCAATTTTTCAAATTGTAAATTGGTCACAATCACAAACAAATCCGCACACACCATCTTGTAGAAGAACGACAGATTCGGCAGACAATTAGGCTGGTGAATTGCAATTTTCATGATAAAAGAAATTTGAGCAAAGGACTCACTGTAGCATGCTCATGTTCTCCTTCAAGCTGAGTTTTTGCCTCCAAATAGTGATTCATATGATATTTCTTAATATGTAAAGAAACCTTTTCATGTCTTCGAAAAGGTTTCTAACTATTCCTTATGAAAAATTTTTACTGACGCTGGTATAACCCCGTCAATTCAGCTTCGTCGAGCGTGACTGCTTCGAGTGCAGTCATCAGCTGTTCTGCATCTGCCGTTTCGGAAAGATTGAGCGTGTCTGACACAGCGTAGAGCCTGAAGATGTAATGATGCGTGCCAGACGGTGGACATGGTCCAACATACCCAGGTTCACCAGTGCCTGTTGCTCCTTCAACGGCACCTGTAATAGTCCCACTACCAGAAATAGTGGTCGTGTCAGGATCAATATTCCATGCGGTCCAGTGAACGAAGGTTCCATTGGTGACATCAGGATCTTCGACAATAATCGCTAACGTTTCAGCGTCCGCTGGTACATCTGAAATAAAGAGGGTTGGACGTTCCTCCGCGCCATCGCAAGTAAAGCGAGCTGGAATCATGCCACCTTCTTCAAAATCTGGGCTTTCCAGTGTCATAACAGCTAGCGAGCGCGAGGAAGCGGAAGATGAAGATTCAACATTCCCGTTGTCCGATGTTGATTCGGTACACGTGGTCAGCAACGTAAACACAGACAAGATAATAAAGAGCCGTGCCGGTGGTAACTCTAGAAAACGTGAGAAGCTCATAAAGAAAAAGTGAAACCATTAAAAAGAAAGACGCGCCGTACTAATTCGTAGATTAGACGGACGCGTCCTAAGCTAGGACGCTTGTAGCAATGATGTATTACCGAAATATTCTGGACGCATTACCAATTTATTTCATTCTTGGATTCCATTTCTTTCGGGCGCAAAGCCTCGCTCTTGCAGTTTTTCCGTACGAAGCGCATGGACTGTTTCTAGCATTCGCCGTGAAGGACGCAGCTGTGTTTGACGCTCTAACCGGCGCTCTTCTGCTTGAAGTACCACATCAAGCTCTTTACGAAGGGCTTCCGCTGCTGCCGCTGAGGTACGCGAAACGTATTCATTTGCATCGTTGGTGTAACGCGTCAGGATGCTGACATATTCATCATCACTTATTGCAAAAGCACTTGCCTCATTTAAGCGGCGCTTTACTTGTGTTACTGCCCAAGCAGCCTCTGCTTCGGGTGTAAAGTTGAGAGAGCTAATAACAGATTCTACAACGTGTAATTTAACAGGGTACAAAAGCTGCCCTGGTAACGAACTTTCTATGGCCTGAGCTAATTGTTTACCAAATGCGAGTGTTAATACAGCAGCACCCATCACCGCTGTTAAGCGCAAAAAGGAGGTGAACATGCCGTACCATTTGGAAGACGTAGGAACACGATGAATCTTAGAAACCAGTTGCTGACGAATGAACATTTTTTCTGACTCCTCTAACCCAAACGTACCCAATTTTTGCGCTACACCTAATACCGCACGAATATCTTCCCGCTCATAAGGAGTCAGGGAGATACTCTTAGCCGATTCAAAAAATGCTTGAAGTTTGCGATCCATACATTTACTTGGAAACCGTAGACTGAGGTACTCGCATCAACGAGGCTAATTTTGCCAAACCACGGTGGATACGAACCGATACCACATTAGGGCTCACGCCGAGCACCTTGGCCATACCGTTTGGCGGCATATCGTCTACGTATCTCATAATAATTGCAGAGCGGTACGGCTCTTCTAGTTGCTGGAGCATAGAGAGAGCCAACTTTCCTTCTGTCACGCGAGCTGGACCCGGTTCTTTGTCCGGAACATCGAACCCTGTGTTCTCGAACATGTCTTCCAACGATTGCTCTGTGCGTAATTTTCGGCGTCGGGCAAAGTCGATGATCAGATTGTTTGCAATCTTGTAGAGGAATGCCCGTGGCTGTTGAATGGTGGTGCCGTGCATCATGCTTTCCCATGCCCGTAAGAAAGTTTCTTGCATGAGTTCCTTGCCAATTTCACGATTACCGAGCCGGAGAGCGCAGTGTCGAAAGATGGCATCCGCGTAGTCGTCGTAGGCGGAAAGAAATTGTTGTTCCGCCACAGGGTCTATATGTCGCTTCGTCATAAGACGAGGGGGAATGAAATAACTTACCAATTTAGACACAAAGAAGAATGTTACACCTTTACCCACGAGATTTGCCCGAATCGCGCTTGTTTATTTTTAAAAATTCTTTCCTCGTTTTCTGGCTTAGATATAATAAAAAATCACAATTAAAAAAACGCAAGTGGTGAACGGAATGTATGGTAAAAACTAAAGCTTTTGGCAAGTACCACCAGCATCGGGGTACTGACCATCGTACTTACATTCCAATCCGTCAGCACAAAGAATACCTGCAATGCCACCACAAAATTCACCTTCAGCAGCAGCATTAATAAGGACACCACCTGTGCCTGTAGAAGGATTCTGATTCGTACCATCTGTAGGCTGACAAGCGGCCATCATTAACATTGGTACTGCAACTACCGTGAAACGAATGAATGTTTTCATAGCGAGAAGTGGAAGGAAGTCCTATTCATACCAGCATCGGCGCTTTTTTCAAAGAGGCTCACCGCTTGGTAAGCCCCTTCGCGCATATATGCCCTGTAATCCTACTGCTCTACTTGACCTCTAATTTCTCCATTAGGGTATGCAATGGTGTGCACGTTCACATAAATATTTCCGTTCAACAGGTCGTTGCGTTCCTCCGTTGTTAAGTTACTCCACGTACCTGCTGCATGTGTGGTACCACTCATGGTAATTGGTTCCACGACTGGGCCCGATACTCCAGACCCACCCTTATGGAAGTGAGCGCCGGTAATAACCGAACCGGAAAGATTTTTAACCGTAATGTCGTACTGAAGGCCCGATGCCGTTAGACGGAAGGTACCTGTTCCCGTAGCTGCAGAAGCCACTGGCGGCACTTCTTTAGCGCCCGTGAGAGTGGCATCAAAATCTAAGGCTGCCGTACCGTAAATAAATGAACCGGTACTGGTGAAGCTAAGACCACCCTCGGTAAGAAGACCATCGATCTCTATTTGATACGAGCGTTGTATCTGGAGTGGATCACCTAACAAGAGATCTACTTGGCGATCGTTGACGAGAGTCGCACTTCCAACATCGATGGTACTCCCGTTACTGGTGATGTTATAACGTGCGACTTGTTCCGCTCTCGTTTCATCTAAGTCTGTATTGAAGTTGAGTCGGACACGTGTGGCACTCAGGACCGTTGAACCTGAGAGCGTTGGATTAATATCATCTAAATTGAAGATGAAACTATCCGAGAATTCATCACCGCTCTCGGTTTGCATATCCTCAACATTCAGACGGTACGATGTATTGTCGTTCAATGCTGTACTCACGGTTATATCAACAGTTCTGTCGTCTTGGACACTGACACCGGTAACCGTAAGATTATTGCTTGTATCCAAGTTTTCCACTTCGTAACGGAAGGCGTCATTTGCAAAATCTTCATCGAGGTCGACGCTGAATTCAACGCGCAACTTGGTCGATGACTCTTGATCCACGCTCAGAATTTCCGCTCTGGTTTCTACCAGCGAAGTGAATGTGCTCGTATCGGTAAATGTGTCTCCCCCTTCGGTTTCTAAATCACGAACCGTGACGCGATGTTGAGCACTCATCGTCATGTCATCATCAAGCGTAATTTCTACAGTATTCGCATCTATAAATTCTACATCGGTAACACTAAATTCCTCACCACCCACGCGTTCCACTTCATACTGGCTGGTGTCATCGGAATTAGCTTCGTCAATATCCTCGGTAAAATTAATGCGGATACGGTTTGAAGCCACAGCTTGCACGCTGTCTATTTCACCCGTTGGTTCCACATCCATATCGCCACAATCTTCTCCGTAACGAAGATCCATGGAAGCACGGTGGAACATGACTACCATTTCCGCACGGTTCATGAACGACGCTGGTCGTACTCGTCCTGTGTTGTCATCACCTTGCAAAATGCAGTGATCCGCTGCGATTTGAATTGGTGAGAAGTACCATTCGCTCTGCTTATTATCGGAGAAAACAGGAGCTGTTCCCAAATATCCCAATGCATAAGCACGCTGCAAGATAATCGCCATTTCGGCACGGTTTACGTTATCTGCGGGACGTGCGTAGCATGGCGTTGAATTTTGATAACAGTTCTTATCACCTTGTAACCACCCAACACTCGCGGCTGTCTCTATATAAGGATAATACCAAGCACTCTTTGCCACGTCGCTGAAACTAGCGGTGGCAGGCGTAATGAGTGGTTCGTCATAGACCTGTACCAATAATTTCATTGCTTCGGCTCGGGTTGCTAAATCAAACGGACGAAGTCTGTCTTCGTCTGCATCAAGCGCACCCGATTCTAAAAGAGCAGAAGCTGCGTCTTCGTACCACACGCCCGACTGCACATCTATATAATGCTCTGATGCTTGTGCATACGCAGTTGTTACTGACCCCGCGAGCGAAGCCAGAATAATCTGACCGCTCACCGCCGCGCGGAGAAGCCGATGAAAAGTTCCTGTAGGTTTCATAAGAAATTTTGGAAAAAAACAAAGTCATGGACGCGCCATTTATCGGTGCGTGGTGCGACGGAAAAGAGATACCACTCCCAGCAACACCACTGCGCCTAAGAAAGAGACGAGCAACGCTGGCAAACTAAAGTTGCTTTCATTAATAGTGCTTACGCCAAACAGTGGTGAGAACACCATGCCACCAATGAACGCGCCGACAATGCCGACGACTATATTGAGGAGTACTCCTTGCTGGGCATCGGTACCCATAACCTTGCTGGCGAGCCAACCAATGACACCGCCCATGATGAGCCAAATGAGAAAATTCATAGTAGTAAAGGGGGAAAGATACAATGGAGACGGTCTTGTGGTCTAAAACTGACAAAGAGCCCCGTGACTTTTAGCCAAACCAAGTTCTTAGAGCCTTGATTTCTCTCATATGATTCGCTAAAAGACCCTGCAAAGTCCTTGGATTTGTTGTATAATGTAAAGATTTATTCATTCACCTTATGCCTGACCTCAACGCTCCGCATGACCATATTCAACCCACGCCAAGTGGCGAGAGCGAGAAGTGGACGCGACGTAACTTCATTAAAGTCACCACGAGCACTTTGCTGGGTGTTCTTTTGGCGAAAGCATTACCGCGAGATGCAGAAGCTGAACACAAAAAAGAGAGGCCAGTTGAAAAGCCAGCGTTGACCAAAGAAGACGTGGAAAAATTAGTGAATGAACGTATTCAAATGAGAACTGTCGCAGAAATAGAAAAATCGGGTGGCCACTGTGTAGATGGTCGCTGCCAAGAATGTTGCGTTGGTGTCGCCGGCGGCGAAGCCGGTCTGCTGTTACCAATGCTCGCAGCGATTGAAGATATGACTGGTAAAAAAATTGATGAGCAGACTCTTCAAAAAATTATCAGTGAATATCCAGATCAGTTCTACATGCATACCAGTACCCACGCTCTTGAACATATTTTGAAAGATCCAAAATTGAACGTGCACACAGAGAAAGAAGCGGAACAAGTGATTCAACGTGGTATTCAAACAACGCAAGCCGAAACGAGGGAACGTCTCACCGACGTAGTGTGTAATCACGACGAAGGGTGTGGGCACCTAAACTTACTGAAGAATCCGAAGAATGCCGAAGCATATAAGGTACGCACCCAATTAGTGGAAAGCGTTCTGCGTCAAATATATAAACAAGCTTGGAAAGGCGACGAAGAAGTGCGCATTCACCCACTGCACGGTGAACATGAGGAAGGTGCCGTGGTAATATTTACGATAAAAAATGCAGTGAAAGACGACAATTCAATGCTGCCAACGGTTCGACCCTCCACGGAAAATGGTCCTCAATTTTTCGTGGTTCACCCACAATACGCTGAATATCGCTTCAAGGAACTAGCACCATTTTTACAGAAATTTTTTCCCGACGTTGATGGTGCCAAACTTGAGAAACTGACGCTTGCAAAATACGAGGCGCAAGCAACGGAAACCGTTAGTCGGCTAGCAAAGGGGAGACCAAAGTTCACCGTTACTTTCAATAGTGAAAAACCTACTGACTTCACGGTTGAGGCAAGCGGCACCGTAAAGTAAGGCTCCACCGGCTCAATGAATCCACTTTTCAAGGGTTTGACACTTCACTTTTTCGCATTGCTCACATACACTCCCCTTCCGAATGGAGCTATGGCGCGTTTTACGCCGTCCATTGCCTCGTTTGATACCTTTTAATACCTCTCCCTTTCTCCCATGTCCGACACATCGCTCGAGTTATTGGCACCGGTCATTGCCGTTGCTGGACTCCTCTACGCTTTAGTCTTTTGGAGATACGTCACCGTGGCCGATAACGGCACGCCTGCCATGCAGAAAGTTGCTGCGGCAATTTCTACCGGCGCTCGTGCGTTCATTCGCCGCCAGTATCGCACCATTACCATTCTTTCCGTCATCGTCGGCGGTGGAATGATTCTTGTGTACGGCTTCACGGGAGATTGGAATCATGGGTACGAGGTTGGTGTTTCTTTCTTGCTTGGTTGTTTGCTCTCCGGTTTATCGGGAGTGGTAAGCATGGTCGTCGCAACGAAAGCAAACTTGAAAACCGCTGGTGCTGCTAAAAACGGTTTGAATAGTGCCCTTACGATGGCACTCCGTGGCGGTACGGTTTCTGCAATTGTTATTACGTCTATGTCTCTGCTTGGTATTAGCGGTCTCTACCTCTTCTACCGCATGTACATGGGACTCGAGGCAACCGCTATTCCACAATTGATTGTTGGGTACGGTTTCGGCGCGAGCTTCGTGGCTCTCTTCGCGCAGCTCGGTGGTGGTATTTACACCAAGGCGGCTGACGTGGGTGCTGACTTAGTCGGCAAGATTGAAGCCGGAATTCCTGAGGATGACCCAAGAAATCCTGCGGTCGTTGCTGACTTAGTTGGCGACAACGTGGGTGACTGCGCTGGTCGTGGTGCTGACTTATTCGAATCTATTTCTGCTGAAAACATTGGAGCGATGGTGCTCGGCGTTGCCCTTGCCCCAGCCTTTGGTATCAAAGGTATTTTGTTCCCATTGGTCTTACGCGCTATTGGCTTGGTTGCTGCCATTATTGGTGTGTACACCGTCAAAGCTAAAAAGGGTGAGCCACCAATGAAAGCTATGACCCGCGGCTTCTGGACAACCGCCATTATCACTACGATTGCGCTCGGCATTTGTTCTTACTTCATGCTTGCTGCCCCAGTCGTGGGCCGAACAGGTTTCCTTGGGAACTCTTCTATCTGGTTCTTCTTCGCTGGCTTGGCTGGCATTTTGACCAGCATCGCTTTCGTTTACATTACAGATTACTACACCAGCAAAGAGTACGGCCCAGTGCGTTCCATTGCACAAGCATCCACCACTGGTCACGCTACCAACATCATTTCCGGTACCGCTCTTGGTATGGAGTCTACCGCTATGTCGGTAATTACGGTGTGTGCTGCCCTCTTCGCTTCGTACTGGTTAGGAAATGAAACCGGACTCCCTCACGGTGGACTGTACGGCACAGCCGTTGCCACCATGGGTATGTTAGCAGTCGTTGGTTACGTTCTGGCGATGGATATGTTTGGACCAATTACCGATAACGCTGGCGGCATTGTCGAAATGTCGAAGGCTCCAGAAGAAATGCGTGTGGTGACCGATGAATTGGACGCTGCTGGTAACACGACGAAAGCTCTCACGAAAGGATACGCCGTCGGCTCCGCCGCACTTGCTGCCTTCCTTCTCTTCTCTGCGTACATGGAAGAGGCTGAGCTAACGACCGTGAACTTGGCTGATGTGAAAGTCTTCGTGGGCGCCTTCCTTGGCGCAATGGTGGTGTTCTACTTCACGTCTCTCACCATTCGCGCTGTCGGTCGCGCCGCTGGCGTGATTGTGGAAGAAGTCCGCCGTCAGTTCCGCGAAAAGAAAGGCATTATGTCGGGCACAGAAGAACCTGACTACGCTGCTGCAGTGGACATTGCTACGAAGTCCGCTTTGAAAGAAATGATTCTGCCAGGCTTGGTCGCTGTGCTTGCGCCGGTCGCAATCGGTTTGACCTTTGGTAAGGAAGCAGTCGCTGGTCTCTTGATGGTTGGCACCATCGTTGGTGTGTTGCTCGCTGCGTACCTCAACAACTCTGGTGGTGCTTGGGACAATGCGAAGAAGTACATTGAAGGCGGTGCCCACGGTGGTAAAGGTAGCGATGCCCACAAGGCAGCTGTTACCGGTGATACCGTTGGTGATCCGTTCAAAGACACCGCTGGTCCAAGCTTGCACGTGTTGATCAAGTTGTTCTCCACGCTCACCTTGGCACTCGCTTCGTTATTCTCGTAATACAGTAATAAGAGGCGCGGGAATGAGCTTCTGGCTCGCTCACACGCCTCTTTTTTTTATGTCAATTATCTTTACAGTCGGTATTCCCAAATAGCCTCTGTATCTGTACAGTACGCCAACATTCGCGCACCAGCGCCCTCTTTTATGAGTATTCGGAACATCGCCATCATCGCGCACGTGGACCACGGCAAGACGACTCTCGTCGATGCCCTGCTGACACAAGGCGGCGCTTTTGCAATGCATGAACAGGTTGGGGAACTGATGATGGACTCGAATGCACAGGAAAAGGAGCGTGGTATTACCATTTACGCCAAGAACACTTCTATCAATTATAAGGATTCGAAGATCAATATTGTGGACACCCCGGGCCACGCCGACTTCGGTTCCGAAGTGGAACGTATTCTGCGTACCGTCGACTGCGTGTTGCTCTTGGTAGATGCCCAAGAAGGCCCAATGCCACAGACCAAGTTCGTCTTGAAGAAATCGCTTGAGCTAGGGCTAAAGCCTATCGTGTTGATTAATAAAATTGATAAACCAGCCGCTCGCCCTCAGCAAGTGGTGGACGAAGTCTTCGATCTGTTCGTAGCCCTTGGTGCTAACGATGAACAATTGAACTTCCCGTACCTTTTCACCATCGCACGCGAAGGTGTTGCCAAGAAAACCTTGGAGCAAGATTCGAAAGATTTGACTCCCCTGTTTGATACCATCATGGAACACGTGGCACCAGCTGCGCAGAATTTGACGGCTCCGTTCCGTATGCAACCAAGTAGCTTAGCGTACGACAATTACTTGGGAAGACTGGCTATTGGCCGTGTCTACGAAGGCATCGCAAAACTGGGTGACAAGGTGTTCATTAAAACAGCTGATGGAAAAACACGTACTGCCAAAATTACAAAGGTTTTCGTTTCCCTCGGTCTTAAACGGGCCGAAGTTGCCGAAGCTCATGCCGGTGACATCGTTACCATTGCTGGTATTCCAGATATCTTTGTGGGCGAGACCATTACCACAGATGAAAACGCCGAGTTACTCCCTGGCATCAACATTGATCCACCAACGATCTCCATGAATTTCTTGGTGAACAATTCCCCGTTCGCCGGTAAAGAAGGAACGTTGGTTACCACACGTCACATTAAGGCTCGCTTGTTAAAAGAGAAAGAGACGAACGTCGGTCTCAATGTAGAAGAAATTCCTGGAACAGATTCGTACCGCGTCTCCGGTCGCGGTGAACTGCACCTTTCGGTGTTGATTGAAGATATGCGCCGCGAAGGTTTTGAATTACAAGTCTCGCAACCAGAAGTTATTTACCGCGACATTGATGGTGTAAAACAAGAACCAATCGAGCACGTGATTGTGGACGTGCCTGAAGAATTTACGGGCACTGTTATCGACATGCTCGCTCGCCGCAAAGGCGAAATGTTGGACCTCCGCACGAAAGAAGGACAAGCCCGCTTAGAATACAAAGTGCCAACGCGCGGCCTCCTTGGCTTCCGTGGCGACTTCATTATTGAAACCCGTGGTGAAGGCATTCTGACCCACTCGTTCCTCTGTTATGAGCCATTCCGTGGCCAAATGTCGGGCAAGGAGCATGGCTCCATCGTTTCCATGGAAAACGGCATGGCCGTTGCCTTTGCCTTATGGGGCATTCAGGAACGTGGCCGTCTCTTCATTACACCTCAAACTAAGGTCTACGTGGGCATGATTATTGGTGAAAGCTCGAAGGGTGACGAAATGAACGTGAACCCCATTAAAGAAAAGAAGCTCTCCAACGTGCGTGCCTCCGGTACGGACGAAGCCATTGTTCTCACACCAGTACAACCAATGACTATGGAACAAGCACTGGAATACATTGCTGAGGATGAACTGGTAGAAGTAACGCCTCAGAGTATTCGCTTACGCAAAAAAATCTTGAACGAAACCGAGCGCAAGCGTGCATCCAAGAAGGCTGAATAATTACTTCTTGTACGACGTTGATCGAATAACCGTCTGCAGCATGTCGACCCAGTTCATGGTCGTAATTTCATCGTCCCATTGAACTGGCCCACCGCTGGCACGGTTGGTGAGGTCATTGAGGGAAGCTTGCAAGCTGGAAGAGCCGGCGGCAATTTGCGGATTCGTAATGACACCACGGAGTGCCAACGTGATGTTCTGACCGGCTTCAACTTCTGTATTTACACTGGCAGATTGCAAGTTGTCGCACGTAACAGTGAACACACCAGTGGTGGCACTGGACGTACAAGCAGTGGTGACCGAAGCATTGGCTGTGTTGTAGATCTCGAAGCTATTGCTCTGGAACTGCACGTTGTTCGCATTCACGGTAAAGACTAATTTGCGAATGTTTACATCATTGCTACCGCCATTCGTATTATCATGGCTGGCAGCGTAGAACTTAAAGACGCCAAACGCCGTTGTGCCTGTTGGCACAGATGCGTTGTCGGCGTCTGGGTTTGCATTCTCGATGTTGGTGAGTTTCGCTAAGACTAAATCGTGAGGGTTGCTGGTGATGGTTGTATCGGTTCCAGGAGTACTGCGACCAATAAAGACTTCACCCTCCGCAAAGTTATCACCGTCATTCTTCACGAGTACATCTTGCGATTCCACACCTTGCGCTTCTACCCCTAATAATGAAGATGTTGATTCCAATGTGATAGTCGCACTACCGCCACTCGTGCCGCCTTCAGTGTCTGCCTTTGCAACACCACGCACGAGTAGGGTGACTTCTTGCTGGTCTTGAACAGTGAATGAAGCAATGGAACAGAACTTACCATTGCCCACGTTTGCACACTCGGTGGTCCAAGCAGTTTCGAATGGGAATTCTTCGCCTTGCTTGTAGAGCAATAACCGAGAAAACGAATCGGAGACACCCGTGAAATTAAATCGTGTCACTTTTATGTCTTCACCATCAGCGCGCAACTTTATGCGCAATAAATCGCTCGACGTACGACTACCAAGAACTTGGCTACTGGGTGCTTGTGAACTGGAGGAGGTGATATACAAACTTCCTTGATCAATAATGTGGAAGACAGGATTCGCAATGGTACTCACCGCAATCCAACAAATAGATGATTCTGCACAATCGGCTCCATTGAGCTCTATGCCCGTCAGGTCTCTATTATCTTGAGTGCCAATTGCCTGCACAAAACGTGCGTTGGCTGTGTTGAAGCCAATGCTCCAGGCACCAGACGCAGGCGTCGTGGTTATATCTGCCTTCAACTCTAAGCGTGTGGCGTACCCATCTTTTACTGGGATGGCTAAATTATTAAAGGAGAGCGTATTGTTTTGGGCAGTAGCGGTACCTGCCTGCTTATCTGCTAAACCATCACCATTACTATCGTAGAACATTCGATAATTTGTCGCGGATGTCAGACTGCCGCTTTGCGTTACGAAGCTGAGGACCGTCAGTTGCACATCTTGGCGGCCAGCCACCGCATCCATTGCAAACACGGTGACGTTTTTCGCACCAGCAGCCAAGCTTGAGGCAGCCACGGGTCGCTGATCGACACGGAGTGCTCCGTGGCGTACCGGTTGATCCACGATGACACAGATTGCACTGCAACCATCATCGTTGAGAGTGTTGCCATCATCACATTGCTCTTTGCCTTCTTTTACTCCATTTCCACACACACCTGCCGCCGTTGAGCTGCTCGAACTACTAGAAGTTGAACCAGTAACATCTTTGAGAGGCACATCTAAAGCAACAATAAGGTATGCCATATCACTTCGCGTCAGAAGGTACCCACCATCCCGTGGTAAATCCGCAAAAATACCGCGGGCCGCAGCAATATCAAAGTACGGCATGTACCAAAATTCCGGTGCATAGTTGATGGCTGATGTTGTGTCGATGTCCCACGAACGAGTGGCGATTTTAAGTGCTTCTGCCAAGTTCACTGTTTGCTCACCGCGAAAGGAGCCATCGGGGTAACCACTGATAATGCCGCGGTTTTTAGCAGTACAAGCGTACTTCCAGTACCACTGCTCTGCTCCTCTAAAATCACTGAAACAATAGACGTTCTCCACGTTGTTCACTTCATTTCCAAACGCAGCAGACATGACAATCTTCAAAAATTCTGCGCGATTGATAGCTATATCTGGACGGAAGATGCCGTACCCATAGCCACTCACAATGCCTAATTCCCCCAACCTCTCTATGTATTGCTCATGCGGATGCGCAGCGGTATCTACAAAGATACTCGCGTGCACCGCCAGCGGGAAAAGAAATGTTAGGAGGAGAAGCGCGCGTTTATTCATAAGAGCTCAATGATAGCAGAAATGCCTCCTATCTTCACCTTTGCCAACGCGTTATTGCTGAGGAATATCTATTTAGTATTTCTGATAATCAACCTAGAATTGCGGTGTGCCCTTGTAGCTCAGCTGGATAGAGCGCCTGGCTTCGAACCAGGAGGTCGTGGGTTCAAATCCTGCCGGGGGCACCATTCGACTCATCCCGCTTTGCGGGATTCGCTCATGGCCAGCCACCAAAAGCGCAAAGCAAAATTGTTTATTAAAAAAATTACGAAGCTCGGCTTTGCCGAGCTGGAGTAACTCCACATCAGGAAGGAGAGCTCATGAGAGGAAACCTAGGTTTCCTCTCATGAAGAAATAACAAAACAGCACGCTCACTCTAGAGGGTGCTGTTCTGAATTAAGTAAGGAACCAAACTAACGGCGCTTCTTAGTCTTGCGCTTTGCCGACTTCTTAGTCGTCTTGCGCTTGGCTGCCTTCTTTTTCTTTTTTGCAGGCATGATGCTTGGGGAAGAAATACAAGCTGGAATTAATTGTACTTCAACAATTGCACTGTAAATACATTTTAAGAAGCGCGGAGTAAAAAATATTATATTGTCACATTTTGCATTTTTTCATATTTTTTTGTAAAAAAATAAAAAAATAAAAATATTTCTTGTAAAAAATGTTTAAACAAAAAATTTGTATTCAATTTTTTGGCTGTACGAAGCTAAAATTCTTACTTACAGATTATCCAACTTGTGTCCCATCTTTTCTTTTTTTGTTTGTAAATATTTTTTTTGCTTGTCGCTGTGCGTTTCTAGCTCCAACGGTAACTGTTCCACAATATGCAAGCCGTAACCTTCTAAACCAATAACTTTTTTCGGATTGTTGGTGAGGAGACGTAATTTTCCGACACCAACTTCTTTTAATATTTGCGCGCCGATGCCGTACTCACGTAAATCAACAGCGAACCCAAGACGCTCATTTGCTTCCACCGTGTCGAGTCCTTCTTGTTGTTGCAATGCGTACGCACGTACTTTGTGCGTCAGTCCAATGCCACGACCTTCTTGGCGAAGATATAAAATAACTCCCTTCCCTTCTTTCTCAATAATGCGCATGGCAAGTTGTAACTGTTTCCCGCAGTCACAGTGGAGTGAACCAAAGGCATCACCGGTGAGACACTCAGAGTGCACGCGAACAAGCACAGGTTCCAATGAATCAATTTCTCCTTTGACTAACGCGACATGTTCGTCATCGTGCAGTGTGTCGTGAAAAACAGATAATTTCCACACACCAGTTTCTGTTTGCAGGTCACTCTGTGCTTCGCAGCGCACAAAATTTTCGGTGCGGTGACGGTACGCAATTAAATCTGCAATCGTCACAATTGGAATCTCATGTTTTTCAGCGAAGGCTGTCAGTTCTGGCAAGCGCATCATGGTGCCATCATCATTCATCAGCTCACTGATGACTGCACCTTCGCGTAAGCCAGCGAGGCGACAGAAATCAATAGAAGCTTCCGTGTGACCAGCACGCACCAGCACGCCACCGTCATGAGCACGTAATGGGAAAATGTGACCCGGACGTGAGAGATCCGTTGGCTTTGCCACCGGATTCATCGCCGTAAGAATTGTTCGAGCGCGGTCTTTGGCAGAAATACCTGTGGACACACCCGTTGCAGCTTCGATACTGACGGTGGAGGGT